>NZ_JAESIH010000030.1 GCF_016756745.1 Aminivibrio sp. | reverse complement strand
CATCGACATGGGCATCCAGCCCTTCCTCGTGTCGTCCTCGCTGCTCACGGTCATAGCGCAGAGACTCGTCCGGAATTTGTGTTCCGCCTGCAAGGAGGAATACGAACTGCCCGAAAAAGTGGCCGAAACCCTGGAAGTGCCTGCCGGGACAAAGGTATTCCGCCCGGTAGGGTGCAACGAATGCCGGGGCACGGGATACCGCGGCCGGTCCGCCATATTCGAAATCATGGGCATAACCGATTCCATCCGGCAGCTCATCGTCTCCGGAGCCTCCGCCGACGTCCTCAGAAAGGAAGCGCTGAACAACGGCATGAAAAGCCTCAGAAAATCAGGCATACGGAAGATACTCGAAGGCAGAACAAGCGTGGAAGAAGTTCTGACGACCACCTTTTAGATAAGGCGAGGTGAACGAAATGAATATCAAGATACACGATCTGCTGGCGGAAGTGCTCCGTTCGGGCGCAAGCGACCTTCACCTCGGCGTCGGCCATCTTCCGTGCTTCCGGATCGACGGCGACCTCCACCCCGCGGCGGGGCTCTCACTCCTCACTCCTGAGGACGTAGAACAGGCCATATCCGCAATCCTCCAGCCCGAGCAGATGGCATCGTACCGCCAAAGCAGGGAACTCGACTTCAGCTTCACCTACCACGCCCCTACGGGTGAAGAAGCCCGCTTCAGGGGAAACTGCTTTTTCGAATCGGGTAACATGACCCTGGCCCTCCGGCTCATCCCCATGCGGATACGCTCCATCGAGGAGCTGGGCCTGCCCCGGTGCCTGCTCGGGGTCACCGACCAGCACAGGGGCCTCTTCCTCGTCACCGGCCCCACCGGCCACGGAAAAACCACCACCCTCGCCGCCCTCATCGACGAGATCAACCGCAAGCGGAGGGACCACGTGGTCACCATCGAGGACCCGGTGGAATACGTCTACAAGTCCCAGTTGTCTATCATCCACCAGCGGCAGGTGGGCATCGACACCCGCAGCTTCGCCGAAGCCCTCCGCCGGGTGCTCCGCCAGGACCCCGACGTCATCCTCATCGGCGAAATGCGCGACCTTGAGACCGTCTCCTCGGCCATCACCGCCGCCGAGACCGGGCACCTGGTCTTCGCCACCCTCCACACCCAGGACGCCGCCCAGTCCATCGACAGGATCATCGACGTCTTCCCGCCCCACCAGCAGCAGCAGATCCGCATCCAGCTCTCCGCCGTCCTCCTGGGGATATGCTCCCAGCAGCTCATCCCCCGCTCCGGAGGCGGCCGCGTCGTGGGCACGGAGCTCCTCTTCGCCAACCCCGCCGTGCGGAACTGCATCAAGGAGGGCAAGACAAACCAGATCAAAACCCTCATCCAGACGGGAGGAAGCTCGGGAATGCACACCATGGAACAGTGCCTCGCCGACATGGTCAACGAGGGACTGCTGTCCATGGAGACCGCCATGGCCTACGCCTACGACTCCAAGGACCTCCAGCGGATCCTCTTCGGCCAGAACTGACGGCATACCCCCCGCAGAATGGGTCTGGAGCCCTATTTAACAAGGGGATTGCGTTTGCTAAAATGCAAACTGTGAATACTATTTCAAAAATAACCTGAATGTCCGCGGA
>NZ_JAESIH010000029.1 GCF_016756745.1 Aminivibrio sp. | reverse complement strand
TTCCAGCAGGGCCATGACGCCGGCGTAGTGTCCCTCTCTCAGGAAGCCCTCCCGGTCCAGGGCGTCCCGGAGGGCGGGAACGAACTCCTCCGGGAGGTAGACCTCCACTTTCAGATATTCCGGCATTTTTATTCCTCCCCGGCGGGCAGGGCCTTGGTGAGCTCCGGAATGAAGGAGACGGAGACGGCCTCTCCTTCGGCGAATATCTGCCGGGCATCGGGGTTGTCCACCTGGACGAGGATTTCTCCCATCTCGGTGGCGACGAAGGATTCGATGCTGTGCCCGAGATAGACGTTGGTGGTCACCCGTCCGTCCAGGATGCCCTCTCCGGGCGGGAGGAGGGTGAGCGATTCAGGGCGGCACATGACGAGGGCGGGATCCCCGGCCCTGAGATCCGGGGAGAAGCGGGGAAGGGGAAAGGTCCTTCCCCTGACCTTTACGGTACAGTGCTCGTCCACCCCCGCCACCTCGGCGGGGAGAAAGGCCACTTTGCCGATGAATCCCGCCACGAAGGCGCTCGCCGGATCGCGGTAAACCTGGTGGGGCGATCCGATCTGCACGATCTTCCCCTTGTTCATGACGATAATCCTGTCCGAAAGGCTCATGGCCTCGACCCGGTCGTGGGTCACGTAGGCGGCGGTGATGCCGAGGGATTTCTGGATGCGGCGGATCTCCACCCGCATCTGCTCGCGGAGCAGGGCGTCGAGGTTCGACAGGGGCTCGTCCAGCAGAAGGACCGCAGGCTCCACGATGAGAGAACGGGCCAGGGCGACCCGCTGCTGCTGTCCTCCCGAAAGACGGGAGGGGGGACGTTTCGCCAGGGTGTCGAGGCCCACCATGCCGAGAAAGCGCATGACCTTCCCGCTGATCTCCTTCTCCGGCATCTTTCTGAGCCTGAGGCCGTAGGCCACGTTGTCGAAGACGTTCATGTGGGGGAAGAGCCCGTAGCTCTGGAAGACCATGGCGGTATCCCGCCTGTTGGGGGGGAGGTGGGTGATATCCTCGCTCCCGATGAGTACCCGGCCCCTGGTGGGCAGCTCGAACCCGGCGATCATGCGCAGCGTGGTGGTTTTGCCGCACCCCGAGGGTCCGAGAAGGGTAACCAGCTCGCCGGGGGCGATGACAAAATCCGCCTGCTCAACGGCGGTGATGTCCTTTCCGGACTGGGGATCCTGGAACACTTTCCACACGTTTTCAAGGGTGACTGATTTCGATATGTTTTCCATGGTTTGTCCCACCTCAGATGCTCATGGTCTTTGCGAGATTTTCGTTCTTCCGGACCACCAGCCGCAGAAGCCCGAAGGTCAGAAGGACGATCACGATGAGCGTCGTCGCGAGGACGCTCGCCAGGCCGAACCGCAGGTTTTCGGAGAAATTGTAGATGAGGACGGTCAGGTGGTACCACTTGGCGGAGATGAGGAAGATGACGGCGCTCACAGCCGTCATGGACCGGACGAAGGTGTAGGAGAGGCTGGAGATGAAGGCCGGCCGTATCAGCGGGAGGACGATGGTGCGGAACACCGTGGGGGTGTCGGCTCCGAGGTCCGCGGCCGCCTCTTCGATGGCCGGGTCGATCTGCTTCAGGGAGGCGAGTCCTCCCTCCACGCCCACGGGAAGTTCCCTGATGACGTAGTTGATCACGATGATGGCCGCCGTCCCGACGAGGATGAGGGGGGCCTTGTTGAAGGCCAGAATGTAGCTGATGCCCACCAGGGTGCCCGGAAGGGCGAAGGGGGTCAGGATGAGCATGTCGAGCAACCGCTTGCAGGGAAATTTCTTCCTTGCAAGCACAAGAGCGGCGATCATGGCCAGGATGCCCGCGATGGGCGTGGCCGCGCCTGCGAGCGTCATGGTGTCAAGGAGCACCCTCCATCCCCGCTCGAAGGCCTCCCTGAAGTTGGCCAGGCTGAAGCTGTAGTCGATGCCCCAGTTCTTCACGAAGCACCCGGCGATGATGGTTCCGTAGAGGCTCAGAAGGAAGAGGACGATCAGGACCATCAGGGTGACCAGAATACGCTTCACCGCCGGCGACACGAGCTCCGTCATGCGGCCCGAGGGTTTCCCCGTGACGGTGACGTAGGATTTGCGGCTTACCCAGTACCGCTGGGCAAGAAAGGCGGACAGGGTGGGCAGGAGCAGCAGCAGGGAAAGAGCGGCCCCGTGGCCGAGGCGGTTCATTCCCGTGACCTCCATGTAGGATTCCACGGAAAGCACCCGGAAGCTCCCGGAGAGAATCAGGGGGTTCGCGAAATCGGCCAGAGAGTTGGTGAACACCAGGAGCCAGGAGCTGAGCAGTCCGGGCACCGAGAGAGGGAGGGTCACCGTTTTGAAGGTTTCCCATCGGTTGGCCCTCAGGTTCAGTGCGGCATCCTCCAGGGTGGAGTCGATGGCTTCGAGGATGCCCACCATGGTGAGGAAGGCGATGGGGAACATCCCCATGGTCTGGACCAGGGTCAGCCCGCCGAGCCCGTAGATGGTGAAATTCTCCAGTCCGAGGACCTGTTTCGTGATAAGGCCATTGTTGCCGAAGAGCAGAATAATGGACAGGGTGAGGGAAAAGGGGGGCGAGATAATGGGAAGAGTCGCCATGGCGGAGAAGAACTTCTTCCCCCGGATAGCCGTCCTCGAAATGACGAAAGCGAAGAGAAAACCTACGATCGTCGAAGCGGTGGCGGTGAAGGCCCCCAGGGTGATGCTGCCTCTCAGGGCGGTGACGTACTGCCTGGTGGTGAGGATGGATTTCCACGTTTCGAGCGAGAATTTTCCGTCCTTGAGAAAGGTCAGCCGGACCGCCTCGAAGAGGGGATAGGCGACGAACACCCCCACGATGGTGAAGAGGCCGAGGATGACATAGCCTGTGATGGGATCCCTGCTGTAGCTCGCCACGGCGAAGACGGCGGCGAAGAGAACCAGGGCGAGAAGAAAGAGCCCCCGCAGGAGGGAAAGAAACTGGTCGAAGTCTCCCGGAGAGAAGAGAAACACGGCGGTACCGGTGACGTCTCCGGTCTCGCCGTCATGGGCGGGAGCGAAGAGCACCCGCCGCTCCTCCCCGTCGAGAAAAAATCTCTGGGCAGGCTGGTACATTTCGTCGTACATGGCGCTCTCTATTCCCCTGGCGAAATCACGGTCCTTCCCGTGGAGCGCGAAGAATTCCCCGAGGGCGGGAGTGGGGGCGAAGATCTTCATGCCTTCCCTGTCTTCAGGAAAGCCCTTGAGAAAGAGAAGCTCGAAATCCCTGGAGGGGCCGCTGATGCGCCTGATCCAGCCGTCAATGGCTTCGTCTTTCGATGGGACCGAGCCCATGGCGACCTCGGCGGCCTTTTTGTAGTGGTTCTCGGCGATAGAGCCGAAGGATCCGGCCAGGGCATTGTACATCCAGAAGAGCAGGGAGGCGAAGAGCAGAACGGAGAAGGCCGGGGAGAAAAACTTTCTGGAAGGAATGGTCATCTCCTCCTTTTCCGGTGAAAGAATGAAGGGGTCCTGAGCAGGACCCCTTCCAGTTTCACGATTGCAGGCGCTCTTTACCTGGAAGCGCCGATTTCCTT
>NZ_JAESIH010000028.1 GCF_016756745.1 Aminivibrio sp. | reverse complement strand
TTTCAGGAGATGTTTATTGAGATGAAAGATACTTCTTTCGATCAGCATTTAGGCTGTCGTTCGTTTATATTGAAACCTGCCTTTTATGTATCCTAAATCAGCCGGTTTTCAGGCAGAGAGAGTGTCACCATGCATATATTGAATTCGCCCCCCATGGCCAAGAATATTTCGCTCCGCGCTCTTTGCGGAAAGGTCCCTTGAGGGGCGGCGCCTGAAGTAGAGAAACCGACACGGGTGTCGGCTTTATAGACAGGCAACAGGCGGACAAACGGGGCCGCGGTGATCCCTTGGCCAGTCATGGTTGATATTCTTTCTGCATCTCCACTTTAGCTTACGCCCAGCGCGAGCACCAAAACGATCCCGTTGGGGGCAGATTTAAGGAAGCTCTGAAAAAAGATTATTTTGCCTTACGCGAAACGATAAATCTTTTTTTTTGACACATGAATCGACATTATACAGAGGTTCCTTATGTGTATGTTTATGATTTTGATGCCGGCGTTTTTGTGCTTTATTGATTGTTTGTTTTCAGCGTTCTCAGAAAGTACAGGATTTCATGGTTCCGCCGTTTTCGTTTTGTACGCTTTGAAGATCTGTTTTTCTGATTATATTTTCCTGGGTATTTGCAAAATCCTTTGCCGGCTGAAAGCACTCGGAAGCTCTCTGATCGGAATCTGTTTTTTTGAGCTCAACGGTTTTCTCCCACTTTGTTTTCAGATACCAAAAGGTATGCATAAATAGCTTATAGAGGGTGTCGTACCGCCATTCGTATTTTTAATGCGATGAGCGATGCCGCGACGGCTTTTAGAAGGTCCGGGAGAATGAAAGGGTATACACCGATATGAAGGATTTGGCCGACTGTTGATGGCTTTTCTGCCAGGTAGTTGAAATTCAGGAACAATACCGCCGCGCCAAGAAAATATATAATACTCACTCCGCCGACGGCCGCCGGAAAGAGCCTGCGAAAAGAAATATCGGATCTTTTTACCAGGGCAGCTATGATCCAGGCGGCAGGAAGCTGTCCAAGAAGATATCCGAAAGTAGGAGACAGAATATATGAAATTCCCCCTCCTCCTGAAAAGACAGGTACTCCGGACAGCCCAAGGAGAATATAGGCCGCCTGAGAAAGCAGTGCGGCTCTTGGCGAGAGAAGAAGACCGGAAAGAATGACCATCAGGACCTGCAATGTGATCGGGACAAATGGCAGGGGTATCCGAACAAAAGCGCCGACTGCGGTTAGTCCTGTAAAAAAAGAAGCCACAATGAGTGTCTTAAACCGAATTTTTATAGAAAACGACCTCCTGTCTACCTATTATTCTATCGGTTGACACTTCTTATGGCAAGACCCATTGAGAAAAGATTAATCCCGAGCGTGTTTTTCAGGATTTTGTGTTTTTCAGGATTTTGTGTTTTTCAGGATTTTGTGTTTTTCAGGATTTTGTGTTTTTCAGGATTTTGTTTTTTTCGGTAATTTTGGCTCTTTTAGGAACGAAACAATTCGCTTAAGAAATCGAAAACCTGGTCATTTTTTGTGTATGGAGGTGCTGTCTTTTCCTGACCTTCCCTTCAAACACAAGAGGAACCGACTCGATTTCCGGGAATCAGGCCTACTGAAGCTCTGTTTTATCCATCAGTCCGCCGGCAGTTTATCCTCGTCATAGGAGGCACATTCACTCCTAAATCAGCAACTTTTTCAGGTAGGGGGAGACTTTCCTCGTATAATGGTTCTTTAATGGTTCCGTCCCATCTGCACTGTCGACAGGTCCGTGGGAAGTTCGGGAGAGTTTGTACTTCACGCTGATATACTTCAGGCAAACTGCTTTGCCGAGAGCACAAGCAATGTACGTATTTCCGGCAGCGCCTATGATCAGCACACCCCGAAGCTTCCATTTATACGAACAGGTTGAAGAAGCGAAGAGAAGATTTTTTATCAATTTCCTGTCCGGGTGGTATTCGATGCTTTCCAGGCAGGCATCGTTTATTTTCAACCCCCCGCATTTGTCACGAGACGGTTCATGAGAAATTTTCGTCTCTTGAAGTATTCAGCCTCCACCAGCATTCTGAAGAGGTCTTCGTAGGAGAGGACATTCATGGACGGAGTGGCTCGCTGCTGCCGGAATACATCTGCCATGGCGCGGAGCCTCATTCTCCAATAATCCAGCATGCGTTCGAATTGTATGGATATTTGTTGTCTCAAGAAGGAGAAGGACCAGGTCTCTCCGGGGAGATTCAGCGGCTCTATTTCAGTATACGAGTGGCTCGGTTTTTTTGACGGGCGGCTCTTTTACTGTGCACTAATCAAAAAAAAGGGGTTATTCAGATTCCGAAGCTGTAGCTCTTGAAAAAGACCGGCAGGCGTTATGAGGCGAAAGGCTGTGTATCCATAGATCTTTTCATGTGAGAAAACATTGAGAGCAGTTCGGGGGCTTCAATATCTTTGTTCATTCAGGAGTTGCTATATTATGACTCTAATGAACAAGTTCGGCCTGGGTTCGGTGAGGGAGACTTTCGTCGGCATGGGTGGAAATTGATTTGAGGAACCTCTGAATAATGTCGATTAATGGGTTAAAAAAAAGTTTCTATTGAGTCGCGTGAGGACAAAATATTCTTTTTTCAGAGCTTCCCTGTATGAAGATCTTTTGCGAATAACGGGGCCGGAAAAGCAAAAACGGCGCTGCTTATCGCTTTCAACCGGCTTTTTTCCATCCGTTGATTCTCCTGCTGTTTTTCCATTCTTCAAAGGTTTTTTCCACACTTTCGGAGCATTCGAGCGGAACGGCGCACTTGACCGTCACGTATTCTCCGTATTCGCTGGAACGGAAATCACCGCCGGTGTCGCAGGTGTCAAGGAGTCTTTCCACGAGTTTTACCATGTCATAGGGCATCCAAATTTCATAGCCTGTCCGCGCTCTCAGAGATATTTTTCCCGATGCCGTGATTCCCTCGGAGGCGGCTTTGCCGTAAGCCTCAATGAGGCCCCGCACTCCGAGCTTGATTCCGCCGAAATAGCGTGTTACTACCACAAGGACATTCGTCAATTCCTGCCGGAGGATCGCACCGAGTATGGGTTTTCCTGCCGTTCCTGCCGGTTCGCCGTCGTCGGAGAAATATTCTTCTCGCTTCAGTGTGCCTACTCTGTAGGCCCAGCAGTTGTGGTTTGCCTGCCGGTGTTCCGAGGAAATGCCCCTGATCCTCTCGCGTGCCTCCGTTTCATCGCGGCAGATGCAGACATGGGCGATGAAGAGGGATTTCCGGACTTTCGTTTCGGTAACGGTTTCACGGGCAGGTTCGCAGTACTGGTCATTCATTCATTCCAGGCTTCCTTCATCCGCGCATAGGTTTCCGCCAGTTCTTCGGCTACAACACGGACATCGGCGAACACGGGCATGAAGTTCGTATCCCCGTTCCACCTCGGCACGATATGGAGATGGAGGTGCCCGTCGAAGCCTGCGCCGGCCACCTTGCCGAGATTGATGCCGATGTTGAAGCCCTGGGGATTCATCACTTTTTTCAGCACCGAAATGCATCTTCCTCCCAGGCGGTGCATTTCGAGCATTTCCTCGTCTGAGAGAAGTTCGTATTCCGCCGTATGGCGGTAGGGAGCGACCATAAGATGGCCGGGGTTGTAGGGGAAGGCGTTGAAAATAACAAAGCAGGTCGCCCCCCTGTGGAGAATGAGCCGTTCCTCGTCACGATATTCCGGCGGGAAATCGCAGAAGATGCAGCCGTCCTTGTTTTTTGATACCTGAATATACGCCATTCTCCAAGGTGCGAAGATGTTCTCCATGGTCCATCATCCTTCCTGTAGATCTATCTGTTTCACGTGAAACGTGTTTGTTATTTTTTTCTCATTATCTCCCGGATCAAAAACCACCCCTGCCATAGCCCGAAAAGTGCAAGAATTACGGGAAGGGCTACATTGAGCCACATGGGATACCCGGAGACTACAAGCCTTCGGGCAATATAGACGCCAAGAAACACATACCCGCCGATGAGGAATCCGGCCGATATGATTTTTCCAAACATTACCACATCCTTGAACTTATCCACCGTTCATCACCTATTTCCCGGGAAATAGTTCTTCCCCTCGTTCCTCGAGAAAGCGCATAAAGGCTTCCATCTGTTTTTTGTTCAGCCCGTCGAGAGAAACTCTCATTCTGTTCGGGTTTCCAGTCACCCGAAGAGAAATTCCCAGTCCCTTGAGAGAGGTCTGCACGGGTTCCGGTATGACGAAGGAAGCCCGTCTGGCCGCGGAAACCTCCGGCGCCTGGAGCTTGGACCTCTTGACGGCCTCTTCGAGCTGCCGGACGGACATTCCTCTTTCTTCGGCCGTCCGTGCCAGGGCGATCATCATGGAGGGGGATTCCACCGAGAGCAGGGCCCTGCAATGCCCTTCCGAAAGGAGGCTCTCGGAGAGCATGTTCCTGATCTCCTCGGGAAGCTGGAGAAGCCGCAGCTTATTGGTCACCGCTGTCCTGCTCCAACCGATGCGTTCCGCCACTTCCTCCTGGGTAAGGGAATGCTGCTGGATCAGCTCCGAAATGGCCGAGGCGATCTCCAAAGGCGACAGGTCTTCCCTCTGGATATTCTCCACCAGGGATATCTCCCGCAGCTCGCGGTCGCTTCCTTCAATGACCCGTACCGGTACCCGGGGCAACCCGGCGGAACGGGCCGCCCGCCACCGTCTCTCGCCCGCCACGATCTCAAATATTCCATCTTCTTCCAGGGCCCGGACGATGAGCGGCTGGACAACGCCATGACTCCGTATGGACTCGGCGAGGGAATCGAGGGACGCTTCGTCCATGTCCCGTCTCGGCTGGGCGGGGTTCGGCCGGATGTTGTCCACCGGGAGGGAAGTGATTTCACCCTGCCCTCTTCCGGACAGGGTGGGAGCTTCCGCCGGGGGTGTGAAGAGTGCCCCGAGTCCCTTTCCTAGTGCGCGCGCTTTAGCCACAGTTCTGACACCTCCCTGGCAAGGTCTCCGTAGGCCTGGGCTCCGGTGGAGGACGGATCGTAATAGCCTATGGGGGTGGCATGGCTCGGAGCCTCGGACAACCTGACGTTTCTCGGAATGACGGAGGAAAATGCCACGCTGCCGAACTGGCGGCGCACCTCGTCGGCCACCTCGTTGGAAAGCCTGGTTCTCGAGTCGTACATGGTCAGAAGCACCCCGCTTATTTCAAGTTCCGAGTTGAGACTGTCCCTCACGAGGCCGATGGTTTTCGAGAGCTGGCCGACCCCTTCCAGGGCGTAATATTCGCACTGAATAGGGATGATGAGCTTGTCGGAAGCGACCAGGGCGTTGATGGTCAGCATGCCGAGGGACGGGGGGCTGTCCACGATGGCCACGTCGTAACTATCGAGAGACCGGAGATGCCGCCTCAGCCTCGTCTCCCTGCTTATGACGCTGGCGAGTTCTATTTCCGCTCCCGCCAAGTCGATGGTGGCGGGAAGAATGGAGACCCCTTCCCACCTGGTGGGTATGACGGCATCTTTCGCCTCGGCCTCGCCGAGGAGCACGTCGTACAGGCTGAGTTCGAAGTCTTCTGGCGATATGCCCAGGCCGCTGGTGCAGTTCGCCTGGGGATCGATGTCCACGGCGAGAACGGAATAGCCGAGCCGGCCCAGTTCAGCCGCCAGATTAACGCACGTGGTCGTTTTTCCTACTCCGCCCTTTTGGTTTGAAACCGTGAGAACGAGCATGGGGGCGTCACCTCCACCAGAATGTTTTTTCCGCCATGCCCGTCTTCCGGGGAAACGTGGATAAACAGGGGGCGTTTTTCTTCCATAAAAGAAGAAATCTCTTTTTTCCCTCGCCGCCGTAGGGAACAATGGACGGAGCTGCGAGGCCGAGCCTGTTCCATCTGCCCTGGAGCGGCTCGAGTTCTTCCGTGAACCTGGGCCCCTTCATGGCCAGGACAGTTCCGCCCACAGCGACGAAGGGGGAAAGGTATTCGAGGAGGATCCCCGTTCCGGCCACCGCTCGGGCGCCTGCGAGTGAGAAGGTTTCCCGTTCGCGGAGGGCGTATTCCTCGCACCTTCCCCAGACGACCTGAACGTTGGGAAGCCCCAGCGCAGCGGCCATCTCCTCCAGGGCGCCGCACTTCTTTTTCACGCTGTCAAGGAGGGTCACTTCGAGATCGGGGCGGCAGATTGCCCAGACAAGGCCGGGAAGACCGCCTCCCGAGCCCACGTCGAGAATCCGTCCCTTTTCGGGCAGGCTCGAGACAGTGAAAAGACAATCGAGAATGTGCTCGTTCCAGAGTGTTTCAGGATCACTGGGCCCGGTCAGCCGAATTTTTCCGCCGTAGGAGGCGAGGAGACTCCCGTATCGTTTCAGGATTTCGCCCCGGGAGGAGAGAAGCTGTTCTTCCACGTGGTCCACCGGCGTGTCTCCTTTCCTTCGAAAGTTCATACGGATAACATTATACCCCTTTCTTCCAATGGTGGACCTTTCCCCGGACATCCGGGGAGTATAGAATGGACCCGACAGGGGAGGGACGATAATGGGACTGTACGAGGAAATCCAGGACCGGCTCCTTTCTGCCCGGGATGGGGAAGTGGAATCCCTTGTTCTCGGCTGGAAGGGAAGCGCCGTGACCCTGAAGGACGGACGCTGGGGGATCGGCGCGGTGCCGCCGGGAGGGGGAGCGGCCCTTTCCCCCCGGGAAGACCATACGAGGCGCCTTCTGCTCTCGGGAGCGACGGACCTCGCGAAACTTCTTGTTTCGCCCTATCCCCAGGAATATGCCGCCGCTTCCGCAGCCGCAGCCGCCCTCGCTCCTGCGCCGGAGGAGGGCCTTCCCCTGGAGAGCCTCCTGCCCCTTCCCGGTGGGGAACGGGTGTCCCTGGTGACCCCCGACCCCTGGGTAACCGATTTTCTCCGGGACTGGAACTGGAACATTTCCGTTTTTGACGACGGCAGGAGGGGGCTGAACGTCTTTCCGGAATGGACGGTCTCCCAGCACCTGAACTCCTGCGGATGGATGTGGCTTACCGCCGAGGTCTTCAGGACACGGTCGTTTTTCTCTCTTTTTCCCCGGCCGGCGGGGAAAACAGTGGTCCTCCAGGGGCCGGGAATTCCCTTTCTCCCCGACGTCTACGAACGGGCGGGCATTTCCTATCTTGTCCTCCCACAGACTTCCGGAGCGGATGGGTCGGCAGCGATGCGGTACGTGGCGTCCGGGGGCACTCCATGGACGTGCCCTGACCTTCGCTGGCGGGTTCATCCCGTGAGCGGGCAGGGGAGGCAGAGATGACCCGTCTCCTGGCCGCAGCGGCGGCCCTGGCGTCGGCGGCGATTCTCTCCCTGTCCGGCCTCAGGGGCGGCCCGGACATACAATCCCTGCTCTCGGCGGCAGGCATCGAGGTTCACGACGGTGATACCATTTCCGTTCCCCTCGACGGGGAACGGGCCACTATCCGCTACCTCCTGATAGACACCCCGGAACTCCACCATCCCCACCGGGGGAAGGAAGAACTGGCCCTCGAAGCGGCTGGGGCAAACCGGACCCTCATTTCCTCCGGGCCCCTCAGCCTGGAGTTCGACGAAGAACTCCGGGACCGGTACGGGAGGCTCCTTGCCTATGTCTGGGTCTCCCTTCCGGAAGGAGAATTGCTGGTGAACGAGGAACTGGTGCGGAGAGGCCTTGCCCTGCCGCTGATCATTCCCCCCAACGGAAAACACGCCGGCAGGATCTTTTCGGCCATGGAGGAGGCCGCCCGGGAAGGAGCGGGCCTCTGGAGCCGTTCGGAAAAGAGGATATTCACCCCTTCCCAGGTGTGGAGCGAGGCGACGGTCCTCGCAGGCAGCTTCGTCACGGTGAGGATGACCCTGGAGAGGGTGGAGGAGCGGGGGCGAAGAATCCTCCTCTCCCAGGGAAGACTTACCGTCACTGCCTACCGGAATCCCCGTACGGAGGGTCTTCTGGGCCTCAGGAAAGGGGACAGGGTCACGGTCCGGGGCAAGGTCCTTCTTTCTCCCCGGGGATGCGAGATTCCCGTGGCCTCAGTCCTCCAGGTCAGCAGGGATTCCGATGGGTGAAACATGGGCGGCGCCTGTCGCATCTTTTGCCCTCCCTCTAGTGTCCCCTGAAAAATGTCCACATACTGCCGGATTATCCACAAAACCCCTTTTTTCAACCCTTTTTTGCCGTTTTTTGGAGGTTATCCACCGACTTCTCCACATATCCACATTTCCACACCCTTCCACAGGCCGCCATATGTAGGTCAAACAGAGCGGACTATTCGATCTTTATTTATCAGTAATCTTCTCTGGCGTTCCATGCGGTCCTCCTCTATGATTGAACCGTTATGCCCACGGTAATATAATTGCTGCCGAAGGGCAGCGGAGCGGGAAACAGCCATAACGGAAAGGAACGATCGACATGGGAAAACCAGGGGAAAAGACTGTTTTTTTTGTCTTTCTCCTCGCCGGTCTGGCGGCAGCCGCCGCCCTGTTCCTGATTTCGGGGAAAGACGCGGGAACGGATTTCTTTAAAACATCTCTCAGCCAGGCCCTCAGGGACTTGCCGGGCTGGAAGCTGCAGGCCGACCGTTTTTCCGGCAACCCCGTCACCGGCTTCACAGCCTGGGATGTCCGCCTGTCCTTCGAGGACGGTGAGATAGCCCGGGCGGACAGTCTTACCGTCTCCTTATCGCTGCTCTCCCTGCTGAAAGGCTCTGCAGGAATCGACAAAATATCGGTGAAAAACGCCTTTGTTGCTGCGGAGGACCTCTTCGCCGCCGCCAGGAAAACCGAACTTCCGTCAGCGCCGGGAGGAAAACCTCTCGACCTTCCCGTGGTGGTTCTCACCCCTTCGGAGATCTCAACCCCCTTGGGAAACGTGAAGCTTGACCTCCTCAGGCTGACCCCGGGGCAGGGAACGGTCACCCTCGAAGGAAAGGGAAATTTTCTCGGCGTGCCTGTGGAAATGGGCGGTTCCTTGGCCGAAGACGAAAGCATTTCGCTCACCGACATCTTCCTGAAGGCCGGCAGTGCCACGGCGACCCTCTCCGGAGAAATGTTCCCGGAATTTTTCCTCGAGGGAACCGTCGAAAACCTGGATCTTGAAAAAGCAGCTTCCCTCCTTTCCGTGCCCTTTTCCATGAAGGGCACGGTGGCCTCCACCGTCACCATAAGCCGCCCGGGCGGAAAGCTTCTCCTGTCGGGCGATGGGGAGATACTGGGGGGAGACATCTGGGGTCTTCTCACTGAAGGCCGGTTCCGCTGGTCCGCCGACGAGGAGAAGGCAACCCTCTCTCCTGCGGGAGGAAAAATTTTTTCCTCCCCCGTGGAAGGCAGCCTGTCCGTGTTCTTTGCCTCCGTCCCCCTGGCGGAAATCAAGCTGGGGCTCAAAAACGTGGATTTTCAGGAGTGGACCCGGTTCTTCTCCTGGCTTTCCTTCGGCCGGGGAACTCTCTCGTCCCTCCGGGTCGACCTCGAAGGACCTTTCGACAGGCTTGAAGGTACCGTGGCCTTTTCCTCTCCCAGGGTGGTCCTCCAAGGATTTCCCGTGACGGATCTGAAAGGGAGCCTGAAGCTCGCCGAGGGAAACCGCATCGACCTCGGGACATCAGGGAAATGGCTTGAATCACCCATTTCCGCATCAGGAAAAGTTGTGGTGGACGACACGGGACGCACTGAAACCGTCCTGGAAATCCGGTCGGACAGGTTCGATCTGAAATCTTCCGGCGCGGTCTACGCTCCCGGCCTGGCACTCGCCGGCACGGGAACGGCAAAGCTCTCCCTGAAATATCCCTTCGAGGGAAAAATGACCCTCTCCGGGGCTCTCTCAGCCCCAAAGTTTTCCGTCCTGGGCACCCCGGCGGAGAACCTTTCCGCCGCCTTCACCGGAACGACGGACGCCCTGAACGTTTCGTCGGTCTCCCTGTCGATTCCGGGCGGAGGGACGGTCACCGGGAAGGGAACCCTGTCGGGCCTTTCCGGCGACACGCCCGCCATGGCTTTCGAAGGAGAGGGAAAGAACATCGGGTGGGCCTTCATCGAGTCTCTCGCCTCGTCCTCGAAACCCCTGGGAGCCTCCGGCACGGCGGATCTCCGCTGGTCCGCCCGGTCGCCCCTCTCGGCTCCATCGGTGGACTTCGACGTCAGGGGAAAGGACACCCCCCTGTCGAAAACCCTTCCCTTGCGGGGAACGGTGCTGAAAGGCCGTCTTTCCGGCGGCGAGATTACCCTTTCGGAAGGGACGGCCTCCCTCTGGGGAGGTAAGGTACAGTTCTCCGGAAAGGCATCCTCCCTGGCCCATTCACCGACCCTGAATTTCCGGGGAACCTTCTCGGGGCTGGCCCTCCGGCAGGCTGCGTCGGACCTGGGAACGGCTCTGTCCTCCGCTTCGGGAACCCTTGCGGGAGAATTCTCTCTCGCCGGGAAGGCGTCCGCGCCGGCTCTCTCTCTGTCCTTAAACAGTCCGGAACTCTCCGCCGGAAGGCTTTCTGTCCGCTCTCTGACGGCAAAGGCAGAGGGAACTCTTCCCACTCTCAAACTGACCTCCTTCGCCGCCCGGGTTCTTGACGCGCCGGTCACCGCGGAGGGAACCCTGGAGCTGAAGGACAGGGGAAAGATTAACATCTCCGCCTCATCGGGAGAACTGGACCTCAGGAAGTTTTCGGCGGCCTTCTTCCCCGGCGTGAGCCTCGGCGGCACGGCTGCAGGGAAAGTCATCCTCTCCGGAACCATGGGCGGAGGCCTGGAAACCGTCTTCTCGGGAACCTCGCCCCTCGTCACCTTTCACGGGCTCCTGATGGAAAAAGTCGCTTTCTTACTGAAGCCTGACGGAAAGGGGGCCTACGTCCTGTCCGCCCAGGGAACCCTCGGCAAAAGCACCCTCGCCGTGGAAGGAAAAATGGCCTTCACACCCAAAGGAACGGAAATCACACTCAAGAACAGCAAAAAGATCGACCTGGGGGCCACAGCCGCCGGGCTGTCCGCCCAGGCGGCGGGCATGGTCTCCGGGGAGGCCGATTTCACCGCCAAGGGCATTTTCGACGAAAAGGGAAATACCTGGGAAGGAAGGATACGCTCTTCCTCCCTCGGCTTTTACCGCACGGAAATCAAGGCCGTGGATATTCCCTTCACCTGGAAGGACGGCATGATCAACGTTATGGACGGAAAGGCGGAGTATCACGGCGGCTTGGCTGCATTTTCCGGCATGGTCGACCCCGCCACTATGCGGTGGGAGGGAAACATCACGGTGAAGGGCATGGATCTGGGCAGCGCCACGGAGAGAATTCTCGAAGGCAGGGGATCGGTGACGGGAAAGGCGGACCTCACGGCGAGGGGAAGCGGCACAGGGGGCATGGTGGGAATGGTCTTCGGCAGCGGCCAGATTGCGGCAAAGGACGGTTCGGTCTCGGGGTTCGAGGCCCTGAAGTCCATCTCCGACACCGGGACGGTAAAGTTCAGCTCCGTGCTGGCCAGCTTCAATCTCGACGGAAGAAACATCTTCCTCCTTCCGGGAAGCAGGATCTCAGCTCCCGTGGGGGACAAAGTCTACAGGTATTTTTCCGCCAGCGGGTCCCTTGGGTGGAACGATTCCCCCCTGGATCTCAAGTGCGTGGGGGACATCAACGTTCGAGCCCTGAACGCCTTCCTCGGCGCACTCCAGGGCATCATCGCCGTGGACGGGAACCCCCTCAACGACCCGGCGTTCCTCCAGAAGTTCCTCTCCGGGCTGCTGGGCGGCATGTCCGTCCGGGACTTCCGGGAGACATCCTTCAACCTCCGGGGGACCTGGGACGCCCCGCTGCTCACCGACCTCAAGGTGACCTCCGCCGCCGCACCGGCGTCGATACCGAGCACCAACGAATCGGGAAAAAACGAGACCCAGATCAAGATCGCCGTTGAAATCCCCACCGGGAAAGGAAAGGACACCTCCACCAGCACGGAAGACCAGGTAAAAAAGCAGCTCTTGGAGAACATCATGAAGCAGATCATCCGGCCCGGCACCAACGACGGAGACTCCCAGAACTGATGGCGGAAACCGGATTTATTCCCTGCTGTATAATGGGAAACAACGCCCTCCGGGGTACCCCTGAAAGGAAAGGATGAATCCCCTGAAATACAGGTCGATCTTTCTCTCAGACCTCCATCTCGGAACCCGCTGGTGCCGGGCCGGAAACATTTCCGGCTTTCTTTCCTCCGTGGAATGTGACAACCTGTACCTCGTGGGGGACATCATTGACGGGTGGAACATGGGCCCGAGAGGGGTGTGGCCGGCATCCCACTCGTCTGTTCTCCGTTCCATCCTCTCCCTCGCGGGCAGGACGGCCGTGACCTATATTCCGGGAAACCACGACGAGTTCATGAACCGGTTCGACGGCCAGTCCATCGGCGGCATCAGGATACGTTCAAGTGCTGTGCACACAGGGGCCGACGGCAGAAGGTACTTCGTGGTCCACGGACACCAGTTCGACGGTGTGATGCTCTACAGCCGGTGGCTCGCATGGGCCGGCGACAGGGCATACGGTCTTGCCCAGCAACTGAACTCGGGAGTCAATTTTATCCGTTCGCTTGCGGGGCGGGAATACTGGTCCCTTTCCTCCTTTCTCAAGAACAGAGTGAAGAGGGCGGTAAAGTATTTCAGCCGCTACGAGAACCGCATCGCCCGATCGGTCAGAGAAATGGACGCCACGGGAATTATCTGCGGGCACATCCACAACCCGGCAGTCAGGGTCTTCCAGGGAGTGAAGTACTTCAACTGCGGCGACTGGGTGGACCACTGTTCGGCCCTGGTGGAGCACCTCGACGGCGTCATGGAAATCGTCAGGTGGTTCGACCGGAAGGATGAATCTCCCGCCCCCCGCCCGGATCGAGTCCTCGGCGTCCCGCCGGCGGACTGACCTGCCCCCGGGGACCTGTCGCCCCCCCCCTCGATGGACACCTCCATCTCGGGCACTACCCCGGCGGCGTACCCATTAACACCTCCCAGGCCCACCTGAAAGTCCTCTTCCGCGATTGCGCCCGCATCTGAGGTGGAGTCGTGAGACGGGAAACCGGTTCTCCCCTGCCTCAACGCCCACGATCTCCAGGAGAAAAGTCCCACCCGGGACAGGGGATGGGAGAAGCCTCTCATCGACATGGGATAATGGGATCCCATGTCGTGCCGCATGATCTCCTTCGATGCGCCCCCTCCGGGGATATCCTCCCGGACAAAGATCAGGTTAGGATGGCCTGCCCCGGAGAAGACATCCCGTGATGGCCTTGCAGCGACAGGATCGATGAATGCAGATACCGGTAAGCTCCCGTGAAGCTCATAACTGTAAATGCCGACTCCCCGGTTTCCGAAACCACGGGGCTTGCAAATCGGTGCGGAAGGTTTATAGTAATGAGAATAAATATCAACAAGCCGGTCATCCAGCCGGCATTCCGACCCGAGGAGGCCTTCTCATGGGCAACGAGATCGTCCGGATAGGGATTTTCATCTGCAACCGATACCATACCTGCGCAGGGGGAAAATGCCTGCGCTCGCTGCGGAACAGGGAAGGGGCCTTCAGCCTCTACAAAGACAGGGAAGCTGAGCTTGTGGGGTATACCACCTGCGACGGGTGTCCCGGGGGAAACATCGAGTACGCTCCTGCGGAGATGAAGAAGAACGACGCCACGGTGATCCATCTGGCCACGGGAATGCTGGTGGGGTATCCTCCCTGCCCGAGGATCGACTATTTCCGCCGGTACATCGACACGGCCTTCGGCCTGCCCGTCGTGGTGGGAACTCACCCCATCCCGGAGAAATACTGGACCATCCACAGCGCCATGAAGACATGGGATTCCCCCCTGTGGCAGGAGCTCATCTCGAAGGTATCCTGCGACCCGGAGACCCGGTTGGCCTACAACTGAAATCCCTTTCCCATCCTGGCTTTTTCACCGGCTCAGGCACCTTTTTCACGGCAGGCTTTCCATACCGAAAAAAATGCACCCCCCTTTCCAGAGGGAGCATCAGCTCCCTCTTTCTTTTTGGGGGATAATACGCTATTTTTTCCGGGGGAAATTGTCAGAAACAATAAAATTATTCAATATATAACTTTAACCTTGTCTTCCTTAGCCCCTAAATCCGCACCTCAGCGGGAGCGTCACCGGTGCTCGCTTGGGCCGCCGGTGCAGATTGTCGTCCTTGACAACTGCCCAAGCGATCAACACGGCTCCCTGCGTTCGCCGGTTGCCTGCTTGTGAAACCGACATCCGTGTCGGTTTCTCGGCCCGGGCGCTGTGCCCGGCGACACTCCCTCTGCCTGAAAAACCTGCGGATTTAGGAGCCTTTGATATATTGTCAGAAATACCCCATTTGTGTATTTCCGTTTCTTTTGGTGTTCTTCATGTTCAGTCCGGCATTAAAAACGAATATTTACCAAAGCGACTTTCACAGCAGACCTTCTCTTGGCGATGACCCTGCCGGCCTTTTCTGCGGCCGGACATTTCCGCATCCTCATCGTGAACAGCTGCTCCTGCTGTATCCGGGTCCGGGAGCAGACCGAAGGCTTCAGGGCACGTCTCGGCAGGCGTTACGCCGAATTCAGGACCATGGGCCTGGACGTGAAGAACCAGCCCGGCGAGGCCGAGTAGAGGCTGCAGCGAAGAAAGCCTGTGAGCTCATCGCAGAATGGGGACCTCACCTTGTCCTCGTCTCTGACGAGGCCGCACAGGCTGAGATCACGGCCTATTCCGTCAATGGTCCCGTTCCCTTCGTCTTTTCTGTAGTGAACCAGGCGCCGGAGGACTATGGGTTTTCCGGCACATCCAAAGGCACCGGCATCCTGGAGCGGGGGCTCTGCAGTCCATGCCGAACAAACCGAGCTGCCTCTATGGCGGCGTTCAGCGCGAGGAGGTGTTTTTCTTTTAATAAAACAACACTAGAAAAAGCAGGGAAAAGGTACAAAACCTTTTCCCTGCTCGCGTGTTTCTTTGGGGCCGCTTATCCGAGAATTGCCTTCAGATCCTGCTCCACCGTGGTGACGGGCTGGAGGTTGAACTTCTCCTGGAGGACCTTGAAGACGGGCTCCTTCATGAAAGCGGGAAGGGTGGGCCCGATCCTCATGTTCTTCACTCCCAGGTACAGGAGGGAGAGGAGGATGCAGACGGCCTTCTGCTCGTACCAGGACAGGATCAGGGAGAGAGGCAGTCCGTTGATGTCCGTCTTGAAGGCATCGGCGAGGGCAAGGGCTATACGCACCGCCGAGTAGGCGTCGTTGCACTGTCCGGCGTCAAGGAGCCTGGGAATGCCGTCGATGTCGCCGAACTCGAGCTTGTTGAACCGGTACTTACCGCAGGCCAGGGTGAGGATCACGCAGTCGTCAGGCACGGATGTGGCGAAGTCGGTGAAGTAGCTCCGGCCCGGCTTGGCACCGTCGCAGCCGCCGATGAGGAAGAAGTGGCGGAGCTTTCCGGCCTTCACGAGATCGATGACCTTACCCGCGACTGACATGACGGTGTTCCGGGCAAAACCCACGTTGATGAAGCGGGGTTCCTCGTCCTCGGCGAAGCCGGGGGCAGCGAGGGCGGCCTCGATCACGGGAGAGAAATTTTTGTCGTCTCCGATGTGGGCGGCACCCGGCCAGGCCACGAGCCCTGTGGTGAAGATGCGGGCAAGGTAGGAATCCTTGGGCTTCTGGATGCAGTTGGTGGTCATGAGGATGGCGCCGGGGAACTTCTCGAACTCCTCCCGCTGATTCTGCCATGCGCTGCCGTAGTTCCCCACAAGGTGCCTGTACTTCTTCAGCCCGGGATAGGCGAGGCAGGGCAGCATTTCACCGTGGGTGTAGACGTTGATGCCCTTTCCTTCCGTCTGCTGGAGGAGGAGGTCAAGATCCTTGAGGTCGTGGCCGGAGACGAGGATGGCCTTGCCCTTCACGCCGGTGACTCTGGCCTTCGTGGGTTCCGGATGGCCGTACACACCTGTGTTGGCCGCATCGAGGAGCTCCATGACGTCAATGTTCCACTTGCCGGCATCCATGGCCTGACCCACGAGGTCGTCCACGGTGAAGGATTCGCCGGCGAGGAAGTTCATCTTCTCGTGGATGAATCCGTAAAGCTCGTCCTTTTCGTAGCCGAGGATCTTCGCATGGTCCATGTAGGCCGCGCTGCCCTTGAGGCCGAGCAGAACAAGGTCCCGGAGTCCCTGGATAACTTCGCCGTGTTTCTCGCTGCCGGCCTCGGGGTTGACCTTCTCCCCGGCGTTGATCATCTCGGCCCTTGAAGCCGGTACGGGAAAGACGGCCGGACCGCCGAGGGTCTCGGGGGTCTTTCCAGCCTTGCGGCAGGCATCCTCGTAGAGCTTCTTCGCTGCTTCGCGGACTTCACCGGCCTTCCGGATCATGGCTTCCACTCGGGCTTCATCGAAGTTCACGTTGGTGATGGTGGTGAAAAGGGCTTCCACAACGAAGACATCCACCTTTTTGTCCACGGCGCCGAGCTGCCTCGCCCGGTGGGCATACATGGAAACTCCTTCAGCGAGATATACAAGCAGATCCTGAAGGTCCGCCACCTCTGGACTCTTGCCGCAGACTCCGAACGCGGTGCATCCTGTTCCCTTTGCCGTCTGTTCACACTGGTAACAAAACATGGCTCGCATCTCCTCCTTGATATTGTTTACTTCTTCACGGAGAACCTGATGGTCTCCCTGTCCGTAATGTCTCCGCCCACGCCGATGGTGACGATTTTCAGCGAGACGTTTTGTTCGGCCGCTTCGCAGGCCGCCTCAAGAATCCTGGTCATGCCGCCGCAGCACGGGACTTCCATGCGGACTACCGTAATGGAGCTGATTTCATTGTAGGCAATCAGCCTGGTGAGCTTCTCCACGTAGGCCTTGGCATCGTCGAGCTTAGGGCAGCCCACGAGGCAGACCTTGTTCTCCCCGGCGAGGAAGGTCCGGTGGAAATCGGCGAAGGCAAAGGGGGTGCAGTCTGCGGCAATCACGAGTTCCGCCTTCCGGAGGTAGG
>NZ_JAESIH010000027.1 GCF_016756745.1 Aminivibrio sp. | reverse complement strand
CCCCGCCACCGGTGCCACGCAACCGCTGCTGCGGCGATGCCGTCCAGGTCAGTATGACTTATTACGTGAAGAAGGGAAGAACTCATGTCTCTTTCTCCTCCGAAATAACCAAGGTGAGTTTCTCATCCGAAGACGGAGTTTATTTTCCATCATTGAGCGAAAGTTGTCCACAGGCTGTTTTTGCAGCTTGTCGGAATGGGGGAAAAATAAACTTGTGCACAACTGTGGGCAAGTTGTGGATAACCCGCCAGACCCGTTCCCGTAAGTGGATCAAAATTTGTGTGACTGACGGAGAATTTTGTAACAACTTTGTTAAAGTCCACAGCATCCGTATTTTTACCTATCCACAAAAATAAACCCGGATTGTGTATATGTGGACAAGTATTGTGGACAACATGTCTTCCACCCTCTTTTTATCCACAGAACGGAAAAGAAAAAACGCCCTATTTCGCGCAGATGCCTTCTTCCGGAGTTATCCACATTCCGCTCCTTGTGATAATATGGTGCCATTCTCAGTATGAGGTGAAGCATTGTGGAAAAAGATCTCAACCGGCTGTGGGAAGAAATCCTGGCGGAAGCGTCCCACTCCCTTCCCGCGGGAACCGCTGACCTGTGGTTAAAAACCTGTATCCCCACCGACCTGGTGGATGGATCCCTCGTTCTCGACGTCCCCAACGTTTTTGTGAAGGAGCAGATTTCCTCCCGGTTTCTGAAGGATCTTGTGCGCATCTGCAGGGAGACGGGAAAAAGCAACGACATCGAGCTCCGGGTGGGGTCGGAAACGAAAAAGGACGAGCAGAAACGGGCCCAGAAGGCGGCCTCGGGCGGTGCCGCCGAATCCCGTGGAGGACTCAATCCGGGCTATCTTTTCAACTCCTTCGTGGTGGGAAAGTCCAACAGGCTCGCCCACGCCGCGAGCCTTGCGGTGGCGGAGACCCCGGGAGAGGCCTACAACCCCCTTTTCATCTGGGGAGGCGTCGGTCTGGGGAAGACCCATCTCATGCACGCCATCGGCCATTACGTCCTCGACAGGAACCCGAACCACAAGGTGACCTACGTGAGCTCGGAGAAGTTCATAAACGAATTCATCCAGTCCATCAAAAACAACAAGACCCAGGAGTTCAAGTCCAAGTACAGAAGCGTGGACATTCTCCTCATCGACGATATCCAGTTCCTGGGAAACAAAGGGAGCAGCCAGGAGGAGTTTTTCCACACCTTCAACCAGCTCCACACATCCAAAAAACAGATCGTCATCTGCTCCGACCGGCCGCCGAAGGATATCCAGAGCATCGAGGACCGGCTTGTGAGCCGTTTTGAGTGGGGACTTGTAACGGACATCCAGTCCCCGGACCTCGAAACCAGGATCGCCATCCTGCAGAAAAAAGCCCAGCTCAGGCGGTATGACATTCCTGACGACGTGATCAATTTTCTTGCCGTCAACATTCCGAGCAACATCCGGGAACTCGAGGGCGCCCTCAACAGGGTAGTGGCCTGCGCCGAGCTTTCCAGCGAGCCCATCACCGAGGAAAACACCGGAGAATGGCTCAAGGACGTGATCCGAAAGGATATTCGCGGGCCCGTGAGCGTGGATGCCATCCAGCATGCTGTGGCCGATTTTTTCAGCATGAGCGTGGACGATCTTCTGAGCGCCAAAAGAACATCCGACCTTGCCCTCGCCCGGCAGATCGCAATGTTCCTGTGCCGTAAGCTGACCGAGGTGAGCCTTCAGCAGATCGGTCTTTCCTTCAGGAAGAAGGACCACACCACTGTACTCCATGCGCACCGGAAGATCAGCCAGATGGTGAAAGAACAGCCGAGGATCCGCCAGATTGTGGATACTATCGAGGGGAAGCTGTGAATGAACCCTTCTGTTTGTGGATAACCGGACAGAAATGATGGCTTATTTATTTTGCCTGTGGATAGTGTGAATAACTTTGCTGCCTGGAAAAAAACTTGTCCACAAGGGGAAACCCCGTCACCCCGCCCGCCCGTCAAGTTATCCACAGTATTCGCACTACCTATTATCATTACTGTTACTAAAACCAAAAAACAATAAAAGATGCACTTCGGGGAGGGAAACATTGTGAGACTTCAGATCAACAAGGGAGAGTTCATGAAAAACTGGCAGATTGCCGAAAGAAACACCAGTTCCAAAAGCACCATAAACTCCCTCACGGGCATACTCCTGAGAGCCTCCGGCATGGACGATGAAAACACCGTTCGTCTCGAGGCTACCGACCTGAAAACATCCGTCAAGTGCATCTCCAGAGGAATCCTGGTGGAAGAAGAAGGAGAAGCGGTCCTGCCGGTCAAGGTGGTGGGGGAGCTCTTTAAAAAAGCGCCCACGAACATTTTCACCGTTTCCGTCACCGACGGGAAGGGACTGATCATCGCCGGAAGAAACAAGTATAAGTTCACCACCTACCCTTCCAGAGAATTTCCCACCCTTCCCGCATCGGAAAGCGCCCCCTTTTTCTGTACCATAAGCGCTTCTGAACTGCTCCGGACCATCTCCGAGGGGACCGTGGCAAGCACCGTGGGAGAAGAATTCCCCAAGTACCTCGGTACGGCATTCTTCCAGATGAAGGACGGGGAGCTCAGAGTCATCTCCACCGACGGACGCAGGCTTTCCCTTTCAAAATGTTACCCGGCGGAGAAGGGAGAGGACGGCGATTTTCTTCTGCCCATTACCGGACTGAAGGAACTGCAGCGGTTACTTTCCTCCATTGAGGGAGAAACCCCCATACGGATTCTCGCCGATACCACCTTGGTTTTCTTTCAGATGGGCAACCTTGAATTCTCCGTCCGGAGGGTGGAGGCTGCATTCCCGAACTACGAAAAGATCCTGAACCCCCAAAGCACCACAAGCATTGACGTGAATCGGGACGCCCTCGTGGCGGCCCTCGAGCGGGTTGATATTATCGTCAGGGAATTCAGCCGAATGGTTCTCTTCCGTCTTTCTCCCCGGGGAGACCTCGTCCTCATGGGAAAAGCGCCCGAAACAGGAGCGGTGGAGGAAATCCTCGACGGAAAGATCGAAGGGGAACCCCTGACGGTGGCTTTCAACGTGGGATTTCTTCTCGACGGGTTGAAGGCCCTCTACGGCGACCGGGCTTTCATCAGCTTCAACGGCTCCGATGGACAGATGACCATGCTCCGGCCCGACCAGAAGGACTTCCTGTACATGGTCATGCCCATCAAGCTTACGGAAAGCGACCTCTCCTTCGAGGAAAACAACGGGGAAGAGGAGGATGTTTCCACAGAATAGGACATGTGGTGCTCCGAGTATCTTGTAAGAAACTTCCGCAATCTTTCTCCTGTCAGGATTTCCTGGGAACCGGGACTGAACCTGGTCACCGGAAAAAACGGGGCAGGGAAGACCAATTGTCTTGAAGGACTCCATCTTCTGACGGGATGGGGTCCTTTCGGCGAAAGAAAAGACCTTCCCTCCTGGCGGGGGGAAGGCGACAGGGCGTATATCACCGGTTCCTTCTGCGGCGAGGAAGACCTGTTTCTCGCCATGGCTGTCGGCGGTTCCACCGTGGTGAAGTGCGACGGAAAGAGGGTTTCCTTTCCCGAGGTCCGGGCGAGGGTTCCCGCCCTCGCCTTTCTCCCCGGGGATATGGCCCTGTTGGACGGATCTCCCTCTATTCGTCGCAATTTTCTGGATAGGATATGTGCTCTTCTTTTTCCTCAGTACGCCAGGAGGATCAGCGATTTTCGGAGGGTGGTCCGCCACAGAACCGTTCTCCTCAGGGCGGGCAAAAGAACGGAGCCCGTATCCAGGGCCATGGCTCCCCTGGCGGCGTGGATTTGGTCGTGCAGGGAAGAGGCTGTAGGACTTCTTTCCCTCGGGCTGGCCCATTTTCCGGACCTTTCCCCAGCTCCTCTGGAGCTTGCCCATATCCGGGGAGGGGGTTCGGGAACGGAAGATCCCCTCGATGACTGGTGGAATTCTCTCGAATCCTGGAGCGAGAGGGAAAAGAAAAGCTGCCTTTCCCTGGTAGGCCCTCATCGGGATAACCTCCTGGTCCGGACGGGCGGACGGGAAGCGGCGGTTTTTTTCAGCAGAGGCCAGATGCGAAGGGCCTCCGTTGCTATTATGCTTGCTGCGGGTAAAGCTGTGGAGGCACGGTTGAGGCGGAAGCCCCTGATACTTCTCGATGAAATAGCCTCCGAGCTCGACCGGGAAGGACGGAAAATAACCGTGGCCTCCCTGGCGGGAACTGGGTGGCAGGTTGTGGCGGCGGCGGCGGAGATGCCGGGAAACGAGTGGCCCGGCAGAATGTGGAAAGTGGAGGATGGAGCGGTGCTTCCCTGCCGCTGAGAACAGGTGATCGGGTTCTGAAAGGAAGAGAAGGCAATGGCAATAGTCTGTGAAAAAAAATATGACGTCATCGTGGTGGGAGGAGGACACGCCGGGTGCGAGGCGGCCCTCGCCGCGGCGCGGATGGGAGCGGCGGTACTCCAGCTCAACCTCTACCTGGACAACACGGCCCTTATGCCCTGCAACCCTTCCATCGGGGGACCGGCGAAGGGGCACCTCGTCAGGGAAGGAAGCGCCCTCGGAGGAGAGCAGGCTGAGGCGGCCGACAGGTCCGCCATGCTGGTCCGCTGGCTGAACACGTCCAAGGGACCCGCCGTCCGGGCGCTCCGTGCCCAGTGCGACCTCCGGGATTATGCCGCCCATTACACCCTCGCCGTGGAGACCCAAAAGAACCTGGACGTTCACCAGGACGTGGTGACCGACCTCTGGACGGAAAAGGGCAGGATCAGGGGTGTCAGGACGAAATACGGTCTTGTCTACGAGGGGAAAACAGTAGTGCTCGCCACTGGGACCTATCTTGGAGGCAAGGTTTACATTGGCATGGACAGTTTTCCTTCGGGTCCTCTCGGGCAGGTTCCGGCGGAGGAACTCACCGGGTCTCTCCGGGAAGCCGGCCTGGAAACGGGAAGGATGCGCACCGACACCACCCCGAGGCTTCATGTCGATTCCTTGGACCTTTTGTCCCTTACCGCCCAGGGAAGCGCCCCGGAACCTCTCGCTTTTTCCCTCTGGGGGGAGGGAAAAATCCACGAGGGGTATTTCTGCCACCTCACGAGGAGCAATCCCCGGACCCACGACATCATCAGGGAAAACCTCCACCGTTCTCCCCTTTACATGGGCTGGATGGAGGGGGCGGGACCGCGGTACTGCCCTTCCATCGAGGATAAGGTCATCAAGTTTCCCGAGAAGGAAAGCCATCTTATTTTTCTTGAACCCGTCTCCCGGGGAAACAGGGAGGTCTATGTGCAGAATTTTTCCACGAGCCTTCCCTATGACGTACAGGTTGCCATGGTCCATTCCCTTCCGGGGTGCGGCAATGCCCACATCACCCGTCCCGGGTATGCCATAGAGTACGATTACGTTATCCCCACCCAGCTCCACCCCTTTCTGGAGACGAAAAGGGTGGAAGGGCTCTTCTGCGCCGGGCAGATCAACGGCACGTCGGGGTACGAGGAGGCCGCCGCCCAGGGACTCCTGGCGGGCATCAACGCCGCCCTGAAGGCCAGGGGAGAGGAGCCGACGGTTCTTTCCCGTTCCGATGCCTATCTCGGGGTGCTGGTGGATGACCTGGTCACCAAGGGAACGAAGGAACCTTACCGGATGCTCACCAGCCGGTGCGAACACAGGCTGCTGCTGCGCCATGACAACGCCGACCGCCGGCTTTCCCCCATAGGGAGGAAGATAGGCCTCATCGGCGATGAACGATGGAACCTGCTGCTTTTAAAGTGGAAGCGGATCGATACTGAAGCGGAAAGGCTCGAAAAAGCGAGGATTTCGCCTTCGGAGGGATTGAACGCCGCCCTAGCGGCCCTGGGCTCGGCTCCCCTTTCGGAGACGGTGACGGCGGCAGACCTGCTGCGCCGGCCAAGGGTACCCTATTCCCTGGTGGAGAAGTTTTCTCCTTCGCCGGAGCCTCTCCGGGGAGAAGAAGTCCAGGCCCTCGAGGTGGAGGTAAAATACGAGGGGTACATCGACCGGCAACACCGGCAGGTGGCACGGCTGTCGAGGATGGAAGAGGTCCGCCTTCCCGGTGATATCGACTATTCCTCCATTTCCGGCCTCCTCGCCGAAAGCAGGCAGAAGCTGGAGGCAATCCGTCCCCTCACCCTGGGGCAGGCTGGTCGCATTTCCGGGGTGACGCCCACGGACATTCATCTTCTGTCGGTGTACCTCAATTCGCTGTCGCGGAGGGAAGCGGACGATGAGGAATATCAGGCGCAGTAAAGGTGTTCCGGGACCTGTGGCCGCCCTCCTGGACCTGGTCATGCCCAAGGGAGCGGAGGAAAAACTCGCCCTTCCGGGCCTGAGGGACACATGGGCCACTGCGGTGGGCCCCATGCTGGCGAAAAAGACCTGGCCCGACGACATTGAAAAAGGGGTACTGCTCGTGAAAGCGGACAGCCCTTCTTCTGCGAAGGCTCTCTCCATGAGGGGAGCCTCCGTGGCCCGTGAGGCATCGAAGATCACCGGGGTGAAGGTAACCGCCGTGAAGGTGGTGGTGGGCAAAACCTCTCCCTCTCCCAGGGCCGGAAAACGGGGGGAACCGGCTCTGGTGAAGCCGAAAAAAGAGGATGTGGACAGGGCGTTCGAGGAAGTGAAGAATAAGTTTTCCCCGGAGCGGGAGAACCTTGCCCGCAGGTTTGCCTCCCTCATGACCCTCTACCGCATGCGGTTTCCCGACAAGTAGGGAGGTTTTTTCAGCTGTTCAGCTCTTTCTTCATGGCCTCCGCCACGAGGGAGAAATGGAACAGGAGCCTGGAAAACAGCTCCGGAAGCTCTCCGGAACGGCCGTTTTCCGCCTCCGACTGGATGGATTTCGCTGCTCGGCTGAGTTCCGGGGCGCACCCGTTGGATGCGGTTCCCTTGATGGTATGGGCTATTTTCGCGCAGGCCCGCAAATCCTCCCGTTCAATGGCGTCGGCCAGGGCCTCCAGGTCCTCCGGCACCGCTTCGAGAAACAACTCCAGGAGCATCTTTCCCTCGTCCCGGTCCCCCAGAAGTCTGGCGAAGAAACTGTCCGCATCGAAGACGGGATCCTCCCCTTTTTTCTGGTCCCTGCCGGCAAAGGGGGGAACTCCGTAATCCCCGGCCGGAGTACCTGCGGAAGAAATCCACTTGTAGAGCAGCCCCAGGAGTTCGTTCGATGAAAAGGGCTTGGGAAGATAGTCGTTCATTCCCTTTTTCAGACATTCATCGGCGAACCCTTTCACGGCGTGGGCGGTCAGGGCCACTATGGGAACCTGGTGGTCCAGCACCGGAGACCCGGGGTCCCGGATGAAGGCGGTGGATTCGTAACCGTCCATCTCGGGCATCTGGATATCCATGAGCACCAGGTCGAACCGTTTCCTGGATAGCCGTTCCACGGCCTCTCGCCCGTCGGAGGCCGTCTCCGGCAGGTAGCCCCCCTTTTCCAGAAGCAGCCTCACCAGTTCCCTGTTCACCCTGTTGTCGTCCACCACCAGAACGGATGGTTTTCTTTCACCCCCTTCGTTTCCTAACGCCGGAACGGAGGCTCTTTCTCCCGGTGTGTCGTTCTCCCCCGCGGAGTTTCCGGCCTTCAGCGACAGGACGAAGGAGAAGGCGGAGCCCCTCCCCGGCGTGCTTTCCACCGACAGGCCGCTCCCCATCATCTCCACGAGTTTCCTGGAGATGGACAGGCCGAGCCCTGTGCCGCCGTATTTTCTGTTCCGGAACGTCTCCCCCTGCCTGAAGGGCGTAAAAATTTCACCCATAAATTCTTCCGGAATGCCGATGCCCGTATCGACGACCGAGAAGGCTATTTTCGCCTCCCCGTCCTCCATTCCGAGGAGCCTGACCGAGAGGGTGACCGATCCCTTTTCCGTGAATTTCAGGGCATTGCTCAGGAGATTCGTGAGTATCTGACGGATCCGTATGGGATCTCCCAGCAGGACAGCAGGAAGGGCAGGGTCCGCTTCCATGGAGAGGGACAATCCCTTATCCGCGGCCTGGGACAGAAAGGGAACGACCGTGTCTTCCAGGGTCCTGCGGATGGAGAAAGGAAGAATGGAGAGGCCGAACGTTCCCGACTCGATCTTGGAGAAGTCCAGAAGGTCGTTGAGGACGACGAGGAGCTGCTGGGCGCTCTCGTGGATCATCCCTGCGAGGCTGCGCTGGGATGAGTTGAGAGGCGTTTCCAGGAGGAGTTCCGACATGCCCAGAACGCCGTTCATGGGTGTCCGGATCTCGTGGCTTATGCTGGCCACGAACTCCGATTTGGCGGCGCTCGCCCTTTCCGCCTCGTCCCTGGCGGCCCTGATTTCCTCTTCGGCGTTTTTTCTCTCAGTGATGTCCTCCCCCACGGTCTGGATGAACTGGAGCTTTCCCGAGGGGTCGAAGAAAGCCCTGTTGATCCACCGCTGCCACCGCAGGGAGCCGTCGGGGGCGAACACCCGAAGCTCCATGGAAAAAGACGATTGCTCCGGAGTAAGGGAAGAAAGGGTTTTCTCCACAGCCGCCCTGTCGTCGGTATGAAGGAAATCCAGGAAGGAAGAACCTGGGATATCTTGCTGCTCCCTGCCGAACCACCGGCAGTATGCGGCGTTGGCGTAGAGGATTGTTCCATCGGGAAGGCCGGTGGAAATGAGAATCGGCATATCTTCGGCCAGGGACCGGAACCGTTTCTCGCTCCCGGCGAGGGACTGGGAAATCTCTTTGAGGGTGGTGATATCGAATCCGCACCCCACGATGCCCTCTATGTTTCCTTTATCATCGAAGATGGGGCTCTTGGTAATCCTGTACCAGAATTCCCCCGCGCTCCCCCTGACCCGCCGTTCATGGTCACGGAGGGGCCTGCCCGTCCGGAGCACTTCCTCGTCCTCCGCCCGGGCAGCGGATGCGGTAGGGTCCTCCAGGACGCCGAAGGTCGTCCTGCCGATGACGTCTTCGTGCCTCAGGTTCCGGAACTCCGTGAAAGCCCTGTTCACGAAGGTATACTTTCCCTCTCTGTCCTTCAGATAAAGATGGACCGGAACGGCGTCGAAGATCTGCTGCCGCAGCTCCAGCTCGGACCGGATTTTTTTCTCCAGTGTCTTCCGTTCCGTGATGTCCTCCAGGAAGCCGTCGATGTAAAGAGGGTCACCGTCGGGAGAAAAGACGCTCCGGTGGTAGAGGTGCACATGGATGGGTGAGCGGTCCCTCCGGAGGAAAACCGTCTCCCGCTCCAGCCACCGGTTCGGGTTGGCAAGAAGATGGTCCACCACCGCTTTCCTGGCTTCCGGCCGGGCGTAGTGGATCTTCGCCGAGGTTCTGTTGACTTCTTCCATGAGAACGGAAGGGGAAGAGTAGCCGAGAATCCGGGCGTGGTGGATGTTTGCCGAGAGGTATTTTCCGTCGAAAGTGACCCGGAACATGCCGATGGGGGCGTTTTCCACCAGTTCGATGTACCGGTTTTTCAGCTCAAGGAAATTCTTCTCCTTTTCTTTTTCCAGGGTGATGTCCCGCTCACACTCGAAGACAGCGCATACCGTGCCGGATTCGTCTTTTACCGGGATTCCGCTGGAGAGGAAAACTGTTCCGTTGGAGATGATGACCCTTTCCCTGGATTCCCCGGTGACGAGGGCTTCATACACGGGACAGCCGCCGCACGGGGCGGCTGAGGAGTGGTGGAGGGAATAGCAGGTCCTGCCGGGAATGTCCTCTCTCGGGATTCCCACTCGTTCGGCCATGGAGGAAGAAACCCAGAGGTATCGCATGTTCCTGTCCAGAAGGGATAACTCCCGGCCCAGGGAATCGAGCAGGGGCTGAACGGCCAGAATGCTTGAAAGCACTGTGTCGGACTGCCGGGAACGATTTTCTTCCATCGTGGTTCCCCCTTCCGTGGAGAGGTAATGAAATTCTACATGAAAATACATTCTTCTGCACGAAAACGGAGCCCACTCTATGGGATTCATTCCTGAAAGAGGGTATAATGACTGATCATACCTGATGAATATGGAGGAGGCGGCAGTGATGGAAAAGAAAAAGAAAAGGAGAATTCGTTTCTTTTCGTGGATTGCGATGACCGCTGTTTTCCTGCTCTTTGCGGGAAACGCGTCGGCGGAAACGGTGGAAAAACGGTTTGAGGATCTTGTCCTCCGGTACGGTGCCCGGGCCGAAGCCAAAGCAGGCGCTGCGGAGTACCGGGCAGCTCTCGAATCCAGAGCTGACAGAGTTTCTCCCTACGAACTCTGGCGGTCCCTTTTCCGCCCCGGGACGGAGCCGGAGAAAGGGGCGGCAAACGCCCTCTCCCTTCTCTCCCTCCTTGTGAAGGACGGGGACCCTGCCCGATGGGACTCGGCCGCCGGTTTCTTCTACCCTTCCGAGACGCCGAAACCCCTTGCCGCCGCCGATGCCGTCTTTATGGCGGCCCTGTATCTCCTCCGCATGGAGGAAGACATGGCGGGGTACCTGGCTGCATCGATTTTTGAAGGGCTTCTCCAGTCGTCCCGGGCAAAGCACTTCTTTATCACCACGGGACCGTCGGAATACGGCGTCCTGGTGTCAGAAATGACTGCCCGGAACCTTCTCCCCTCCTTCGGGAAATGGCCGGAGAGCACGGAGGTCGGAAGGCTGCCTTTTGCCGCCCCGGTCCGCGGCTTGGTGGCCTATGGAAGAGCCCTTTTGGAGAATATGGTTTTTCTCGACGCTGCCGGCAGGCCTCAGTCGAACGGTGTATACGCCTGGGACCGGAAGAGGGGAAGAGTCTACACCGTGGTGGGGGAAAGAGATCACTTCTTCACTCCCTGAGACTGCAACACCAGAAAGCCCCGGACAGGCAGGTCCGGGGCTTTCTGGTGTTGAATGAGGGAAAAAAGCGGGGAGACGCCTGCCGCTTCAGTTACTTCGGCAGGTATTTCTCGGGATTCACAGGCTTGCCGTTCACAAGAACGCTGAAATGAAGATGATTGCAGGTTGTCCGCCCGGTCTTACCGACCTTGGCGACGGGCTGTCCGCGCCGGACCCAGGTTCCCTTTTTCACCAGGTTCGCGCTGTTGTGGCTGTACCGGGTGACGAACCCGTTGCCGTGATCGATGGTGACTGTGTTCCCGAAACCGCGGATGACACCGGAAAAAACGACCCTTCCCGACCGGATAGCCACAACGGGAGTCCCCGGCCGGGCGGGGATGTCGATACCGTCGTGGAGCCTTCCTCTTCTCTTCCCGAAGGGCGAGGAAACCCGCCCCCCAAGGGGCCTGATAAGGGGCTCGATTCCGTCGGCAAGGGCCGATTCCGCTTTTTTCGGCGGAGCCGGTGGAGGAAGGGGTTCCTCGATGCGGATCAGGGGAACGATGGTTTCACCTCTCTGCCGGGCCCTGTGCTCCGCCAGTGTGGCCAGGAGGTCCGAATCCTTCCTGGGAACGAGGAGTTTCTCTCCCGGGAGGACGCCATCCTCCCGGACGGCCAGTTCGTTGGCCCGCTCGACGGTTTTGGGGGAGACGCCGTATCTCCCGGCGATGAAGGCAACGGATTCGCCGCTGCGAACTGAATGTTCCACCCATGGAAGGGAATTGGCCGAAGCGGCCGGAGAAAAGGGAAAAGCCGCAAGAACGGAAAAAAAGACTGAGAATACGGACAAGAAAGCGAAACGCCGGGGAAAAAGCACAAAACCACCCCCTCTCGATAAGGATACATTACCGATGATTACGTTATGGTATCGGACAGGCGAAGGCTTCTTCTCAGTAAAATTACTGATTTTTATATTTTTTTCCCCCGGAGAAAAAAGGGGGGGAAAAGTGTGAAAACAAGAAATCACGGGTGGCCGCGGAGAAAAAATGATACAATGATGCCACGGAATTAAAAAATCGTGGCATTTTGCCCGAAAGAGTTCAAGGAGACCAAGAATGGATATGAATGATTTTTCCTTTCCAGAAGAACTGAAACCCCTGGTGGACTTTCACGGCCATTTCTGTCCCGGCGTGCTTATCGGGTGGAGGGCGTCGAAACTTGCCCTGAAGCTTCTCGGTATGTCCCGCGACCGGGACGAGGAGATGGTGGCCATTGCGGAGAACGATGCCTGCGGCGTTGATGCGGTGCAGTTCATCCTCGGGTGTACCTTCGGCAAGGGAAACCTTCATTTCCGGGATTACGGCAAGCAGGCCTTCACCGTTTTCAGACGCTCCGACGGCAGGGGGGTCCGGCTCGTCCTCAACGCCCCTGAACGGGAGCTCACAAGGGAAGAGTCGGCCAGGCGCCTTCTGGAGAAACCCGACGAGGCACTGTTCACCGTGGGGGAACCGAAAGAACCCATGCCCGAAAAAGCGGTGATCAGAAAGTCCGGAGTATGCGCCCTCTGCGGCGAGAGAGCAATGGAGACAAGGCTCCTGGAGCTTTCAGACGGCCGCACCGTATGCATACCCTGTTCCGGGGCGTGATCCCGGTCTGTTCGCAAGGAAGCTGACCCGGCTGAAGGATGCCGCCGGCCTCGCGGGCTGGGTTGGCCTCTGTTTCGCCGCGGTCGCCATGGAACATTTTCGCAGGATACGCCCGGCATGCCTCACTGCTGCTGGTTCCCTATCCCGCATGGGGCGTCTTTGCCGCCTTCCTTGCCTTTTCGGTCCGGAGGGCTGAACCCGGCGCTCCCCCGGCTGATTCTTTCCTTTACCGGAGCCGGGCCGAGGGGGTTCCCCCATCGGGCACCAGCAGGGTAATCTTTCCTTCCGTCAGGGAACCCCGGAAGACGGCGAAACCAGAGCCTTCTCCGCTCATCTCCTTTTCCGTGTACCCGTAGAACAGGAAGTCCTCCCCTCCCGGCAGCCATGCCGGGCCGATGGCACATATGCGGTCGTCGGTGATCCGGCGGGTTGTCCCGTCTGAGGGTGTATGGAGGAAAAGGGCCGAGATAAGGCCGTCGCCGCTTTTCAGCCAGTCGGACGTGTCCTTCACTTCGCCGTCGAAGAGCCAGCGCCATCCGTCGGGGGAGACGGAGAAGCGGATGGCGCTGGTCGGCATTGCCTCGCCGAGAATCTCTGAAAACCTGCGGAGGGCTGCCGTTCGTCCCGTCTCCACGGAGACGCGGAAGAAATTCTCAAGGTCATGGCAGTAGACCGAAGAGCCGTCGGCGGACCAGAAGGGGGAATAGACCCCTTTCAGCTCGGGAGCGAGCACCCGGAACGAGCCGTCGGCGAGGGTGAGGAGGCCCAGTACCCAGTCGGACTGCTCCGGGTCCCAGTGGTTGAAGACGATCATGGTTCCGTCGGGGGACCACCTCGGACCGTAGCTGTTCTCCCCGGGGATGACTGACCTGTAGTTTCTGGATTTTGCGGTGGAAATGGTGTACAAGCCGATCTGCCTGCCGCTCCCGTCTTTTCCCGTCTGGACGGTGAAGGCCACTTCCGTTCCGTCAGGAGAAATCTCCGGGTCGTACCCTTTTCTGATAAGAACGGGGTTGTTTCCTTCCGTGTCGGTGAGGAACAGGTTGTCCCCCCTGGAAAACACCAGGGGAACGGGGCCGGTTGTCACCGGCGAGCCGGCGGAAGGCGCGGGCAGGAGAAGAATACAGACGAGCGCAAGGGCAAAGAGCGTTTTTCCCTTCATGGACGAACCTCCTTCCAGGGGTCTTTCCGGAATCCTGTCGTTCCATGATACAGGATAGGGCTCGTTTTGAAAAAGTCCGGGCCGTAAATGTGGACAGTGTGAACAGGTTATCCACAAAAACTTCAGGAACGGTCGGAAAAAAACTCCCTGTCCTTCATGGTTTCGAAAATCTCCCTGAAGGTTTCCGAGCGACGGACAAAGGCCAGAAGGACTTCAGGAGAGAAATGGGCTGGTTCCACTCTGCCGTCGCCCCTGGTGATGATCTCCGCCGCCTGTTCGTGGGAGAAGGGGGGTTTGTAGGCCCTGGACGACCGGAGGGCGTCATATACGTCGGCCAAGGCGGTGACCTGTCCCTCCCATGGAATCTGCCTGCCCTTCAGCCCCCTGGGGTATCCGCTTCCGTCCCATTTCTCGTGGTGGGTGAGACAGATCCTTCTGGCCATGGCAAGCCATGCCGCGTCACCGAGAATGTCCGCACCCCAGGCCGGATGGCCGGTGATGACCTTGAACTCCTCGGCGGTGAGGACGTCCGGCTTGGACAGGATCTCCCTTGGGACCTTGAGTTTCCCGATGTCGTGCAGCCTCGCGAAGAGGGCCATTTTTTCCTGTTCCGCATGGCTTTTGCCCAGTTCTCCGGCGAGAACGCGGCAGTATTCACCGATGCGGGCGATGTGGCTCTCTGTTTCGTCATGGTAGATGCCGGTGACAAACTGGAGCTTTTCTGCGAGGTAGGAGTAGGACGCCTCCACCTCCCGGCGCATCTTCTCGCCGTGGACGAGTCCCCCGAGGTAGGAGGCCACCGGGACGAGGGTTTCGATGAGGAAGGGGTCCTTCTTCGAGACCCGGTCGAAGGCGATCTCGAGCACGCCCTCCTCCTCGCCGCTCTGGAAGAGCGGGATGAGGAGCTCGCTCTTCACCGAGGGGTGCACGGGACGGGCGGAAGAATACCGGGAAGTGTCCTCCACCCACAGGGGCGCGCCGGTGAGGACACTTTCCGTGGCGGCGATGCCGTTCTTCGGGATGGTGAAGGGCGCGAGTCCGCCGTTATACCCGCTCGACGCCGTAAGCCGATAGTGGTCCCCTTCCACCGCAGAAATCAGGACGCCGAAGGCCCCCACGTCCCTCCGTATGGTGTTGAGGGTGGAGGAGATGGCCTGGTGCGAATCTTCGCTCCGGGCGAAGGTGTGGGAGAACTCCAGGGTTCTTTCCCACAGGGCCTCCCTCATGACGAGCCGGTTGTTCGCGCTTTCAAGCTCCTGGTTCAAGGCCTCCGTCTCCTCGTTGAAGGCGGTGAGCTCCTCATGCTGCTGGGAGATGACCTGGAAAAGGTTCCGCAGATTGGCTGTGAAGGCGTTCGTCTCCAGGACGAAGGTTTCCTTCAGGTTAGCGAAGCGCCTGGCGAGAGAGTACATGGCCTCGGCGGCCCTGATAGGGTCTCCTCCCTCGAGATCCTCCAGCCTGGCGCTCATGTCCTCGGCGAGGGATGTGATGTCCTTTATGGCGCTGTAGATTCCCCGCCTCCAGACGAACCAGATGAGAAAAATGGCCAGCAGGGCGGCCACGGTGGCGGAGCCGGAAACGGCGGCTCCGTACATGGCGCTGCGGACCAGGCTCGACAGAGGATAGACGAGACTCAGCCGGAGCCCGTACAGAAAGGGGTCCTGCCGGAGGACCACCCGCTCGCCGTAGTGGGACGAGAGGATGGACCATGCGCCATCAGCGCTTTCTTTCCTTGCCACGAGGCCCCTGGCGCGTATGTGGCAGGCCAGGCCGGACGGTTCTTCCCCGGAACCCGTCCAGACCACGGATCCGGTGGAAGTAGAGAGGACAGGCAGAATATCCGGCGTCCCTGCCACGTTCAGCTCGTTGAGATCGAGATCCAGGGCGGCGAACACTGTTTTTCCGTCCACAGTCATGGTGCCGGTGAGAAGATTCTTCCCAAACTGGTCGAGGAGATCGTTCATCTTCCAGCCGGGAGCGATGATTTCAGGAGGGAGAATCATTCCTTCGGGAAGCCATCCCTTTAGGGCGGAAACAATTCTGTTGCCGTCCATAACGGCGGCCAGGAGCACACCGTTTTCCCTGTCCGGGGACGACGACCACCCCCGGACGAGTTCACGAACGGAGTCCTCTCCCCGGCGGACCTGCTGCTTCAGAAAGTGGGAGCCTACCCGGGTGAAAGTCTCTCCCCGCTCTGAGAATTCCTTCAGCTGGGAACTGATCCGGAAATAGGCGGTGAGCCCTCCCTCGAGGAGGATGATGACAAGAAAGAACAGAAGAATGGCAGTAAAAAAACCGCCGAGGGAGAAGATCTTCCGTTTCATCGGGAGGCCTTCCCGGGTGTGACGGAGGAGGGCGGGGGGGAGGACGACCTGGAGACGGGAATCCATCCCTTTTTCGTCAGGGAGAAGATTCCCTGAGGCAGAGACAGGTCGCCTCCTGCGCCAAGAGCTGCCGGTCCGGCGGAAGATTCGACCCGCTCTAGTTCGGCCAGGGCACGGGCCACGGCCCCGGGATCCGTCGTTCCCGCCCTGTCCAGGGCGGCATCGAGCATGGCCACGGCATCGTACCCTATGGAGAGGGTAATGGCCGGGATGTGTTCCCCGTAGGTATCAGCCACGAAACCGGGGAAACCTCTTCCCTCGAGGAACCATTCCCGGGGAAGGACGGCGGAGGTGATCAGCCCTTCTCCTATATCACCCGCGAGAAGGGGGGTACGGTGAGATACGGCTCTGTTGGAAGCGTAGACCGCCAGGCCGGGCGTCCGGAGCCGGAGTTCCCTGAGGGCGATGGAAGCCGGCCAGTCGGGCAGGACGAGGAGCATCGCGTCCATGCCGGAGGCTATCCGTCCGAAATCTTCGATCTGCTTGTTCAGATCGCCGCTGAATACCATGGTTCTTCTGGGAGGGCCCCCGGCCCCCGCTTCGAAGTCGCGGATGAACTCCTGGGTATAGCCGCTCTCGAAGCCGCTTACGATGACGGAATAGCTCGTCATACCCCGTTGTTTCGCTTCCGCGCCGAGGATCCGCCCGCCGGTCCCGGGCCTGGGCCGGAAGACAAGATCGTCCGCCTTGGCGAGAAAGGAGCCCGGGGCGAGGGAAATGACGGCGGTCCCGAAGCGGTTCGAAGCCTGGGAGAGAATGGACGGGGAGGGAACAGAAATACCTCCCACCACGGCCGAGACCTTCATTTCGGCTGCCGTCCGAAGGGCGGAGGAAGGGTCGGTCTCCCGAAGGAAGACCAGGTGAAATTTCCTGGAGGATGAGCGGGAGTTGAAATACTCCATGGCCAGCACCACGGACTGGAGGGCCTGCCGGGAAACCACCGCACCGGCAGTATCCTGCCCGTCGAAGAGAAGGGCGACGGGAACAGATACCGGCGCTCTGCGCCAGAGGATAAGTGAACTTATACACAAAAAGGCTGCGGAGAAAACTACCCAGCGCTTCATCACTACCCCGCCTCCTTGGTGAATGGTGTTCCTCTCCTTGAAAAAGGTTCAGGATAAATGGTGAGGAACCGACACTGACCACGGTATTCTATCATTTGATGAAACAGTATTTCAAGAGAAAGAATAAAATAAAAAAAGCATCAGGGGTTCAGCAGCAACCTGCCTGCTCTGGTAAAAAGGTTCCCGGAACTCAACTGGTCAGCGGTTATTAATCCGGAGGCGCTGAACAATTGTGCTAAGAAGGGTTTTCTTTTCCAATCGGGCCGCAGATGTTTTGAGCGGAAAAGATGAATCTTTCAGAAGAAAAGAAGGTCCTTCGCCCGCTCCCGGAGTTCCTTTCTGCGGTCCTTCCACCCGGGGAGGATGCTTTCAAGCAGGGAGTAAAATCCCCTGCCGTGGTTCGGATGGACAGTATGACAGAGTTCGTGGAGCAGCACGTAGTCGATGCAGGCGGGGGAAGCCTTCACCAGCAGGGTGTTGAGAGTGACGACGCCCTTTCCTGTGCAGCTTCCCCACCGGGATCGCATGATCCGGATCCGGAGGGGAGGTTCCTCCTTCAAAAAAGAAGAGCACCTGGGAAGACACCTCTTCATGGCGAGAGGAAACTCCTCGGCGGCCCGTGCGGAGTACCACCGGTTCAGAAGCTCCTGAAGGGGGGCCTCCGGTTCCGCCCCCTTCCGCAGGGTGACCCGCAGGGCACCGCCCTCGATGACCGCGCCCTGCCTTTTCCCTTCCCTGATATCGAGGGGATAGAGCTGTCCCAGGAAAGGGACCGGGCTTCCCTGCCCCAGGGGAGGTCGGGGAGCGGGAGCTGGGATAGAGCGGAAATGCTCCAGTTTTTTTCGTATCCACTCCCGCTGTTCCTCGACTGCCCTGTCCACGGCGGCCCGGTCGAGGAACAGGGGAGCCTTCACCGTCACACGGCCGTCGGGGTGGACCGAAATCTGCAGGGTCTTTCGCCTGCCGAATTCTACCCCATAGGCCGGAAGACTGTCCGGAAAATCTGCCACGGGGAACCCTCCTTCGCTCTTCTCCGTGACATCCTACCATTTTTTTCTCTCACAGGCACCGTTCTTCTCTGGTATAGTGTTCTTCCGTAATATAATCGGGAGGGAGGGACGGCCATGGCGCAAGAAGAACGGCAGGAGGATATTTCCGCTGCGGGGGCGCTCACCGTCCTCGGCGGTATCCTGGCCATCCTCGCCGGGGGGACCCTGGTGTTCGGAATTCACATTGCCGTACTGTTGGTCTTCTGCGGTATATTCACCACGGCTCTCTTCCGCATGCAGTACGGCTTCGGGTGGAGGCTTCTCTTCGTCGACGGCGTGCTCCCCATGGTTTCCCGGGCTTCGGGAGCGATGGGGATTCTCCTCAGCGTGGGGCCCCTCATCGCTGCGTGGACCCTTTCGGGCACCATTCCCTACCTGGTCTTTACCGGGCTGAACCTCCTCACGCCCCGCATCTTCCTGCCGGCGGCCTTTCTGCTTTGCTCCTTCGCTTCCTTGCTCACGGGCACGTCCTGGGGCACGGCGGGCACCTTCGGGGTAGCCCTCACCGCCATTGCGGGCGGCCTCGGCATCCCGGAAGCAGCAGCAGCGGGTGCCATCGTGGGAGGGGCCTACTTCGGCGACAAGCTCAGCCCCGTGTCCGACACCACGGTCCTCGCCGCCGCCGTGGCCGAAGTGGACGTCATGGACCATATTCGTTCCACCCTCCGGACCACCCTCCCAGGCGCTGTCCTGAGCGTGGCCGTCTACGCCGCCGCGGGCTCAGGCGCTGGGGGAGCCATGGACACGGCAGGAATCTCAGCAATGACCTCGGCCCTGTCGGGCCGTTTTTTCCTCAGTCCCGTCCTGCTCCTTCCTCCCCTGGTCCTTCTGTTCATGGCATGGAAACGGTTTTCCACCCTGGCGGCCCTGTGGACGTCCGTGGGCCTTGCCCTTCCCCTGGCCCTGTTCCAGGGGTACGGTCCCGGGGAGATTCTGGCCGCCATGGCCGCCGGACCCCGGGCGGTCACAGGAAACCAGGCTGTGGACGAGCTCCTCGGCAGAGGGGGGCTGCTTTTCCTGGCAGGGGTCGCTGCGGTGGTCTGCGCCGCCTATGTCTTCGCCGGGCAGCTCGAGGCCACGGGGACTTTCCGCCGGGTCAGCACCCTTCTCCAGAAGAAGTTCATCGGCCGCAGCAGGGGAAAATTCGTCCTTTCCGCCTCCCTCACGGGGGTGACTGTGGCCGTCGCCACCGGCAACTCCTACCTGAGCGAAATACTTCCGGGAACCATGTACAAGGACCTCGCCGACGAGATGGACATCTCCCGGAGGGTACTCTCGAGAACCCTCGAGGACTCCGGCACCGTGGTGGTGCCTCTCGTTCCGTGGTCCGCCGCGGCGGTCTACATGTCAGCCGTTCTCGGCGTCTCCGCTTGGGAATATCTTCCCTGGGCCGTGATCTGCTACTCCGGCGTGCCGACGGCATGGCTGTTCGCTTTTTTTGGCATCGCCATCTGGCCGTCGGACAAAAAGAAAGCCGCCTGATCCGCCCGGCTCCCTGCGTCCGCCGTTTGCCCGGGGACCATTGCCCTTCCCCGCGCCTTCCGCTACACTGACCCGAGAAGAATAAGCCCGTCTTCCCCCGCCAAGGCGGGACGGAGGAAAGGAGAACCCATTGCATGCTTTTGATTCGGAACGCCGATCTATATGACCCTGAACACAAGGGGCTGTGCGACATCCTTCTGGCCGCCGGCCGTATTCTGTCAGTATATCCCGCCGGAACGGCGGACCCGGTGGCTCTTTCAGGCATCTCCGCCGATTTCCGGACGGTGGACGCCGGGGGAAACCTCACCATGCCGGGTATCCTCGACAGGCACGTCCACTTCAACGGTGCCGGGGGCGAAGGGGGCCCGGCGAACAGGACTCCGCCCCTCCAGCTTTCCTCCTTCGTCCGGGCGGGTGTCACTTCCGCCGTGGGCATGCTGGGGACCGACGGCACCTGCCGCGCCCTGGAGGAGCTTCTCATGAAGGCCAGGGGGCTCGAGGAGGAGGGCATCTCCACGTGGATTCTCACGGGGAGCTACGGCCTTCCCTCGCCGACCCTCACGGGCTCCGTGGCGAGGGACCTCTGCCTTATCGACAAGGTGATCGGCCTCAAGCTGGCGGTGTCTGACCACAGGAGTTCCCACCCCTCGGTCCAGGAGATCCGGCGGGCCGCCTCCAACGTCCGGGTGGGGGGCATCCTCTCCGGCAAGGCAGGCTGTCTCTGCGTCCATATGGGGAGCGAGGCCTCAGGGCTGACGCCCCTTCTCGAGGCCATGGAGGGAACGGACATCCCCATAACCCAGTTCGCCCCCACCCACATTTCCAGGTGCGAAGCCCTGGTGGAACAGTCCGCAGCCTTCGGGTCGCGAGGCGGGTACCTGGACATCACCGCCGCCCCGGGGAGAAATTCCCTGTTCGGCCTCGCCACGGCAGCGGTGGTGGCCGCCCTCCTGGAGCAGGGGGTCCCAGCGGGGAACATCACCCTGAGCTCAGACGGCAACGGGTCCATGCCCTCCTTCAACGAGAAGGGGGAGCTGACGGGGCTCAAGATCGGTCCCCTGGAGTCGGTCCTCGAATCGGTGGCGGAGATGCTCCGGGAAGGGAAGATACCCAGGGAGACGGTGATCTCCCTGGTGACATCGAACCCGGCGGACCACCTGAAACTGTCCCGGAAGGGAAGAGTCCGCCCGGGGTGCGACGGGGACGTGCTGGTCCTTGACGAGAACTTCAGGCCCCTGTTCGTGGCCGCGAAGGGGCGGCTCCTCATGGAGGGGGGCGAAGTCACCGTCCGGGGAACCTTCGAATCCTAAATCCGCAGGCAGCGGGGAGCGTCACCGGGGAACGCTTGGGCGGGGGGTGCAGATTGTCGTCCTTGACAACTGCACCTGAAACCGACATCCTTGTCGGTTTCTCTCCCCCGGGCGCCCTTCCCCAGGGGATAATCTCTTCGCCCCTGGCGGGGCGAATTCACCTTATGCCCGGCGACACTCCCTCTGCCAGAAAAAGCTGCAGATTTAGGCGAATAGGTCCGCCTTGAAATACGATGAACACAGGAGCGGCCCGCTCTCCCATGCCGGGAAGGGGCCGCTCCTGTTCTTTCCCGAAGAAACGTTTCTATCCCTTCAGAGACTTCACAAAGGTCTCCATGCGGTCCATTCCTTCGGCAAGCACCTCAAGGGACCGGGTGCAGGCGATGCGGACGTAACCCTCGCCGCAAGCGCCGAAGGCCGATCCAGGAAGGGTGGCCACCTTTCCTTTCTCCAGGAGCCCCCAGGCGAACTCCTCGCTGGAAAGGCCCGTTCCCCGGATGTCCGGGAAGAGGTAAAAGGCTCCTTCGGGTTCGGAGCACCGGACGCCGGGCATGGCGTTGAGCCGATCCGCCACGAAGGTGAGTCTCTCCCGGAAGACTTTCGCCCGTTCTTCAAGCTTGCGGTCGTGGTTGTCCAGGGCGTACTTCGAGGCCATCTGGGTGGGGACGTTGACTCCGTAGGTCTGGTTTGCTCCGATAAGGGCCATGAGCCGGATCAGGGGAGCCGGGCCGATGGCGTAGCCGATGCGCCAGCCCGTCATGCAGTGGCTCTTGGAGAGCCCCCCCATGGTCAGGGTTCTCTCCTTCATGCCGGGGATGGTGGCGAAGGGCACGTGCCGGCCCTTGTAGACCAGGGAGTCGTAGATCTCGTCGGAGAGCACCGTGAGATCGTGCCGTTCAGCCACGGCGGCGATGGCCTCCATCTGCCGCCGGGTCATGACCCTTCCGGTGGGGTTGCTGGGGGAGCAGATCATGAGTACCTTCGACTTCGGGGTGATCGCCCGTTCAATGGCCTCCGCCGTGGGGACGAAGCCGTCTTCCTCCGTTGTCGGGAGGTGGACGGCCGTTCCCCGGTGCTGGTAAATCTGCTCGAAATAGGGGGCGAAGCACGGCTCCGCCGTGATCACTTCGTCGCCCGGGTCGAGGAGGGCCTGGAGGGCCAGATGGACCGACTGGACCCCTCCCGCCATGATCATCACCTCGTCGGGGGAGGATTTCAGGCCGTACCGCCTCTCCCAGTAATCGCACACCGACCGGCGGACGTCTTCGAACCCCATTATGGGGCCGTAGTGGGTGTACCCTTCCTTCGCCGCCTTCGCGGCGGCGTCGATGATGTCGTGCTCCGTGTCGAAATCCGGCTCTCCCTCTCCCAGGTTGACCATGTCGGGATCGGCCGCGGCGGCCTGGAAGATCTTCAGCATGCCGGATGGCTGCAGTCCCGCATACCGTTCTGCGAACTTCATGCTACCCTCTCCTTTTCTCGCGGTTCTTTCCCGCTGGTGGAAGAAAAAAGCCCGCACCCCGGGAGGGTACGGGCCGGGAATGTCCTCTCTATTCGTATTCCTTCAGCATGGCGGCGTACTCCTCTTCCATGCCCTTCCTTACGTGGTAGCAGTGCTCGTCTCCGGGGAACTTGCCCGTCCGCACGTCCTCCGCGTATTCCTTGAAAGCGTTGGTGATAATCTCCGCCACGTTGGCATAGACCTTCACGAATTTCGGCGTGAAGGCCTGGAACATGCCGATCATGTCGCCGCAGATCAGGAGCTGCCCGTCGCAGGGGGCACCGGCGCCGATGGAATACACGGGAATGGTCAGCTTTTTCGCCAGGAACTGGGTGAGCTCAGGCGGTACGGCCTCCACGAGCAGGGCATAGGCTCCTGCCCGCTCCACCGCAAGGGCGTCCTCGATGACGTACCGGGCCGATGCGGGATCGAGCCCCTGGGCCTTGAATCCTCCAAGGGGACCCGAGCTCTGGGGGGTGAGGCCGATGTGGCCGCACACCAGCATCCCCGCGTCGGCCATGGCCTTGATACGGGACTCCACCCGGACGCCGCCCTCAAGCTTGATGGCGTCCATGTCCGCCTCCTTGAAGAATCGTACGGCGTTCTCCACCGCCTGCTGGTCGGAAACCTGGTAGGACCCGAAGGGCATGTCGCCCATGACGAAGGTGTTCGGCGCTCCCCGGCGCACCGCCTTGCAGTGGCTGATGCAGTCCTCCATGGTCACGGGGATGGTCCCCGAGTAGCCCAGGGTGATCATGCCGAGAGAGTCGCCCACGAGGATCATGTCCATCCCCGCCGCCTCGGCGAAGCTCGCCATGGGGAAGTCGTAGGCCGTGACCCACGTGACCTGTTCTCCATTCTTCTTCATGTTCACAAAATCGAGGCGCCCTTTCTTCTTTGCCATCGCTCATTCTCCTTTCCCCGTCGAGGGGTGTGAATTTAGAAGTCCCGGACGGCGTTCACCGTTTCCAGGAACACATCCGTACTGACATTGCAGCCCGTGATGACCACCGCTGTTTTTGCGCCGGGAAGAACGATTCCGGAGAGCAGGGCTCCCGGGCCTGTAGCAGCCGCCCCCTCCACAGCTATTTTATGCTTTCTGAGCAGAAAGGCCATACCCCGGGCAATCTCTTTTTCAGGTACGAGAGCGATACCGTCCACCAAGCGCCGCACGAGGGGGAAGGTATAGCGGTTTTCGAGGCCGATCCCGCCGAGCAAACTGTCCGCCAGAGTGTCCGATTCCTCGAGGGCCACGGGTTTTCCGGCCTTGAGACTCTCGTACATTACCGCTCCCTTCTCCATGGAGACTCCCGTGACCTTGGCCCCCGGAATGTTTGCCTTCACGGCGAGGGCGATGCCGGAGATGAGTCCGCCTCCCGACGTGGGGACCACCACGGAATCCACGCAGGGAAGATCCTCGAGAATTTCCAGGCCGATGGTCCCCTGTCCTGCGATGATAAAGGGGTCGTCGAAGGGGGCCACGACAGCCATTCCTTCTCTCCCGGCCAGTTCCCGGCAGTATGTTTCCGCTTCGTCCTGGCTCGTGCCGGCTATGCGGACGTCCGCTCCCCACCGGCGGATCGCTTCGAGCTTTGCCTCCGGAACCCTGTCGGAGACGAAGACGGAAGCTTTTATTCCCAGCCTGCGGGCCATGCAGGCAACCGCCTGGGCATGGTTTCCCGTGGAGTAGGTGGTCACCCCCCGCTTTCTTTCATCTTCAGAGAGGCTCAGTATCCTGTTTGCAGCCCCGCGGATCTTGAAGGCGCCTATCTCCTGGAGGTTCTCCAGCTTCAGGTAGATTTCCGCGCCGAGAAGTTCCGAGAGGTGCTGTGAAAAGACGAGGGGGGTCCGGAGAATATAGGGAGCGATTCGCTTCCGGGCCTCCCAGACGTGCCGGGCTTCCGGCAGACCGTCATGGCCTTCCCCGGGAATTTCCATTACCGGTCCGACCTTTCGGGGAGAAGGGCGATCACGTCGATCTCCACGAGAGATCCGCCCGGGATGACGCTCTGGACGGTGGTCCTCACCGGGTAGGGAACGGTGAAGAATTCCCTGTAAACTTCGTTGTACCCGTCGAAGTCCCTCACATCGGCGAGGTGGACCGTCACCTTCACCACGTCGTCCAGAGAGCACCCGGCGGCCTCGAGGATGCCCCGGATGTTCTCCATGACCTGCCGGGTCTGGACCTTCACGTCACCCTCGACCAGTTCACTGCTTCCCGGCTTTTCAGCCGTCTGGCCGCTCACGAAGACGAAGCCGCCGGCCACCAGCCCCGGGGTGTAGGCCCCGGCAGGAACGGGTGAGGATGCAGGGTGAACGGGGTGTTTTTTCATGGCGCTCATTTCCTCCTTTCGCAGAACCGAAGTCCCCCGCTCACGCCCCCAGGAAAGCGAGGGCGGAGCGAATCATGATCTCTACAGCCGCTGGAAGGGCCTCTTCGTCGATGTCGAATTTCGGGTGGTGCTGGGGGTAGTCGGCCCCCTTCTCCCTGTTCCCCGTTCCCACGAAGAAGAAAACAGAGGGAACCTCCCGGGCGAACTCGGCGAAATCCTCCCCGGCGGTGCAGGTATAGGGGACCAGGTTTTCATCTCCCACCACAGCCGAAGCGACGTTCCTCACCAGGGCTGCCATTCCCGGGTCGTTCACCAGGCAGGGATTGCTTGGAATCCACTCCAGGGAATAGTCCACCCCAGACGCGGCGCATATTCCCGCAAGTACCCGCTCGAACCGCTGAAGAGGGCGCTCCGGGCTGTCGGGCCCCCCGGAATAGAGATAGCGTACCGTTCCCGCCAGGGAGACCTCTTCCGGAATGATATTGGATGCCTGTCCCCCGGCGTGGACCGACCCGAACATGACGAGGGTAGGGGAAAAGACGTCGATCTCTCTCGTCTGGATCATCTGGGCTGCGGAGATGAAGTTCGCCGCGGCCAGGACGGGATCGATTGCCTTGTGGGGGGCTCCCGTGTGCCCCCCCTTACCCCTGATGACGGCCCGGAACTCGTCCATCGCAGCCATGACTGGACCTGCCTGGACCGAGATCCTTCCCGACGGGATGCCGCTCCAGACGTGGAGAGCCATTGCGCCGTCCACCGGGGGATCGGTGAGAAGCCGCCCCTCGTCGATCATCCTCCGTGCCCCGGCGATCTCCTCGTTGGGCTGGAAAACAAGCCGGATGGTCCCGGAAAAGCGGTCCTTCATGGAGCAGAGAATCTTCGCCGCCGTCAGAAGGATCGCCATGTGGGCGTCGTGGCCGCAGGCGTGCATCATTCCCCTGTTCCGGGAGGCGAAGGGCAGCCCGGTCTGTTCCTCCAGGGGCAGGGCGTCCATGTCGGCCCGAAGAAGAAGGGTTTTTCCTCCGCCGGTTCCCCTGATCAGGGCCGTTACGCCCGTCTCGGCCACTCCTTCCCGGACCTCCAGACCAAGGTCCCGGAGGAAGGCGGCGATTCTTCCCGCCGTCCACCGCTCTCCGAATCCGGGCTCCGGCCGGGCGTGGAATTCCCTTCGCAGGGCGAGGAGTTCCCCGGTGAGCTCCCTGGTTTCAGGGCTCAGATTCGCCATGGGAATCCCTCAGCGGGTGAGGATCTTTCTCGGGAAGGAGCAGAAGGGCTCGCATCCCGTTTCGGTGACAAGGAAGGGTTCGCTGTTTTCGAAACCGAAGTCGTCCTCCCAGATCCCCGGCATGAGGTGAATGGTCATCCCGGGCTTGAGCACCGTCTTGTCCCCGGGGCGGAGGCTCAGGGTGTGCTCTCCCCAGTCGGGAACGTAATTTGCGCCGATGGAATACCCCAGCCGGGACGGCTTTACCACCCCGGATCCCTCAATGGCCTTCCGCCATCGGGCTTCCACCTCCTCGGCGGTGACTCCCGGGCGGATGAAGGCCAGGGTCTCCTCCACGCCCTTCAGCACCGTGTCGGCCACCTTCCGGAGCTTTTCCGGCGGCGTGCCGATGTAGACCGTCCGGGAGAGGGGGCAGTGGTACCTGAACCGAACCCCGCAGAGCTCGAGAAGAACCAGGTCCCCGGGGGCGTACCTCCGTTCGGGGTCCCACCCGAGATGGGCGCAGGTGGTCCGTTCGTTGGATGGCATGATGGGGAAGATGGCGGGATGGTCGCCCGTAAACTCCTCTGTTCCCGTAATGCAGGCGTGGTAGACGTTGGCGGCAGCGGAGCTTTCCCGGGCGCCGACCTTGATGGAGTCCACGGCGGTCTCCATGACGTGTTCGCACACCTTCGCCGCCTGCTTCATGTACCTGATCTCCGCCGGCGACTTGATGACCCGGACCCAGTTGACCAGCGAGGTGGCGTCGATGATTTCCATGGAGGGGAGCTCCTCCGAGAGAGTCCGGAGGCACTTGCCGGTGAACCAGTAGTTGTCCGTCTCCACACCCAGGTTCTTTCTCTCCCAGCCGTGCTCCCGGATAATGTCGGCCACGAAGCTCATGGGGTGTTTGAAGACGTTCTGCACGTAATCGTCGGTGTAGGGGCGGATGCTGTCCGGGCTGAGCCACGTGGTCAGCTTCGCCCCGTTGGCGTCCATACCCCGGCCCCACCAGAGAGGCTCGTCCCGGTCCAGGGCTACCACAAGCCCTTGGTGTACGTAGAATGACCAGCCGTCGTACCCGGTGAGATAGTTCATGTTCGCCGGGTCGCTCACCACGAGAACTTCTATTTTATTCCGGAGCATGCTCTCCTTCGTTTTTTTCAGCCGTTCGTGAAACTCGGAGATTTCGAAGTACATAATGTCGCCTCCTGAACTGAAATCAGCACCAGCCGCACAGAAGCAAAGCGGCCCGTTTTTTCACCAAAGGACGTTGAACCTCGGGCCGGCCGCAGCTCTTTCCGTTCGCTGCGGGGAGAGATTCTTCTCCCCGCAGCGGAAAACCGGTTATTTCGCTATTTTCTTTTCCGCTTCTTCGAGCTCTTTCAACAGGGTTTCGAGAACGTCCTTCCCGTAGGGCTCCGCCATCTTCACGTAGGTGTCCCGCACGGGGAGGGAGAGCTTCTTGAAGGCTTCCCGCTCCTCGGGAGTGGGCACGATAACCTGGAGGGATGGCTTGATTTTCAGCATTTTCTGGAGCCGCTCATCATTCATCTTTTCCTGCATGTCGAAGATGAAATCGATGGTCTCCCGGGCCGTCTCCTCGATGATCTTCTTCTGCTCCGCCGGAAGGGTCTCGAACCACTTCAGGCTCACCACGAAGGTAGCCACGAAAGGCATCTCCCTGATGTCGATGAAGTAATCCTGCTGCTCGTAGAACTTCATCTCCTCGTGGGCGAAGTAGGGCTGGATGTTGCCGTCCACCATCTTCAGCTGCAGGGCGGAGTAGAGGTCGGGATAGGGTACCTGGACCGCATTGGCGCCGTAGGACTTGTAGATCTCGGCCAGGAGCGGGTCGCCCATGATGCGCATCCTGAAATTTTTGAAGTCGTCGGGCGTCCTCAGAGGTTTGTTGGCCGTCCACACCTGCCACCCCTCCGGGAAAACACCCAGGAGCTTCAGGTTGTTCTTTTCGTACTCCTTGTCCAGGAGGCTGTAGATGGCCACGCTGTTCTTCATGACCTCCTTGTTTACCTCCATCCTGTCGGACCAGATGAAGGGAAGGGAGAAGACCCGGACCACGGGAATGAAGGTTCCCAGGTGTCCTGGGGACGCCATGGTGAAATGAAGGACGCCGTTCATGGTCTGTTCCGTCAGGTCTTCGCTGTCGCCGAGGACTCCCACGGGATAAATTTCGATATCTGTATCCGGAATCCGCTCCATGATCTTCTTCTTGAAAAACTGGGCGAACTCATCCTGCACGCTCCCGGTGATTTCCTCGATGGCGAATTTCCATTCCTGCTTTGCCGCCACGGCCGGAGAAACCGACCCGAAGACGAAGAAACACACGAGTACAGCTGCCGCCGCTTTCAAAAACCTTTTCATTTCTTCCAGCACCTCCTTCAGATTGGGAACACTCCTTGTTTTCCGATGCCTGTACTTGCTGTTTTCCCCTGGTTTTTCCGGCGGATTCCCCCCTTTCGGCTGTGCATCCCCACGTACGCAGAAAACGCTACCTGAAAGCAAGGTCCCTCAGGAAAAGGGAAAGGGACGGGCAAAAGATGACGACGAGGGTGGCGAGAATATACAGGGCGAGGAAAGGCGCGATCCGCCGCACCACGTCAGCGTAGGGGCGTCTGAAGACGGCCATGGCGGTGAAGATGTTGCACCCGAAGGGCGGAGTGACCGCCCCGATGGCCGCTTGCATGGTCACCAGGACCCCGATGAGGATAGGGTCGATGCCGAGCTTCATGGCGATGGGGTGGAAAATGGGGGCGAGGATCATGATCACCACGATGGAATCCACGAACATGCACCCGATGAAGTAGGACGCGGCGATGATCAGAAGGAGCCTGGCCATGGACGGGCTTTCCCCCAGCAGGGGAGGCAGGATCATCTCGGGAATCCTGGCGTAGCCGATGAGCCAGGAAAAAGCGGCTCCCGCCGCCACGAGGATGAAGACCACAGCCGTGACGACGCCCGTGGAGAGGGCTATGCGGTACATGTCCTTCCAGCTGATGTGGCGGTATACGAGAACTTCCACTGCCACGGCGTAGAGGACGGCCACTGCCGCCGCCTCGGTGGGGCTGAACTTCCCCGAGTAGATGCCCCCGAGGATGATGAGGGGAAAACCGATGGGAATGATGGCCTTTTTGAGGGCCCTCATCCGGTCGGCGAAGGGGACCTTCGGCGTGCGGACGATGTCCATTTTCCGGGCGGCGAAGCTACAGTACAGGGAAAAGAGAATGAAAACCAGCAGCCCGGGCCCTATCCCGGCGATGAACAGCTCGCCCACGGAGCTGCCGGTGACCACGCCGTAGATGATCATGGAGATGCTCGGCGGGATGAGCAGGGCGATGCCGGCGGCGTTGATGATGAGGGCGATGGAGAAGGAATCGTCGTACCCGTCCCGAAGAAGGTACGGGCGCATGGTGCCGCCGATGGCCACCACCGTAGCCTGGGTGGACCCGGAGACCGCTCCGAAGAAGGTGCATGCTGCCGTGGTGGTCACGGCAAGGCCGCCCCGGGTGTGGCCGAAGAAAGCCATGACGAAGTCGATGAGCCGTTTGGCCACCTGGCCGGTGGAGATCACGTCGGCGGCGAAGATGAACATAGGCACCGCCACGAGGGACAGGGGACGGATCCCCACCAGCATCTGCTGCACCAGGTTCATGGGGTCGAACATGGGGAAGTACACCGTCGCCACGATCACCGGCGTGAGGGCCAGGGGGACGATCATGGGAAAACCCAGGATGAGGAAGAAGCACATGATTCCGATCATCAGAAGCAGCATGTCAGTTTTCTCCCTCCTTTTTCGCGGCTATCTCTCCCGGGTCGAGCAGTTCATCCTTCACGTAGTAGGAAACCCAGACGTCGCTGGTCCCGAGGTTGCGGAAAAAAGTGAGAAAGTACTGGACCCCTGTGAGGGCGAACCCTACCGGGACCACCGACCAGACATAGTAAAGGGGAATCTGGAGGATGGGGCTGACCCTGTGGAGCGTCCCCACCCGGCGGACGTAGCGGAAGGACAGCCAGGCGAGGTAGAGCATGATGCAGGCTGTAACCAGCGAGACAAAGAGGGCAAGCAGCTTCCTGGGCTTCCCTCTGAGAAAGTCGTTCAGGATGGACATGCGGATGTGAAGACCCTTCCTGGCGGCATAACTCGTACCCAGGAAGGTCACCATGATCACCAGAAACTGGCTGATCTCCTCGGAGGCGTTGATGCTGGAATAGAAAAAGTTCCTGGAAATCACGTTGGCGATGAGGATCACCGCCATGAACAGGATACCGTACACGACGATCTTTTCCTCGATCCAGCTAAGAACGCTGTCTATCTTTTCAAGATTTCTCAATAGCGGAACCTCCCTCCCGGCGAACGGACAGGCCCCGGGGGCCGGAGTGTAAGAGCCTCGGAACGGTGCGTCCCGGGCTCTCAATAAGATAAATCAGTCGACTGCGGGAAGCCTAAGGTCTGCGGGACCCCGGGCGGAAAGCTTCAGCTCGGGTGCGCGGCGCTCCATGATTTCCCGGAGGGTGGAGGCTATCTTCACCTTGGCCCGGATGAACTCGTCGTGCCACCCGTCGGTGACCCAGGGTTTGTAGATGTCGCTTTCCGATGTTCCCGGCTCGATCTTGAAATACACCGGCGAGGCCACCCGGACGATCTCCGGGGCTTCGTAGGCCCTGAACATGCCGCCGAAGGAGTCCACGATGATCATGTAGACGTCCAGAGGCATGTTCACCGCCGTGCGGATGCTGGAGAGGATGGGAAGGGACACGTCGGATATGGGGTTCATGGTGTCGGCCCCCAGCTCCTCCAGGAGCTTCGCCCCGGCGGGGCTGCACTGGCCGCCGAAGACGGACCACTTGAAGATGGTCTCCTTCGGGAGGAACCCTTCGGCCCTCATCCGGTTGACCAGTTTCAGCGCCCCTTCGTCGTAGACGAGAAAGCCCCGGATCCCCGCCTCCACATTCCGCATCATGTCCTCCACCCAGTAGGCCATGCTGTCGGACCCTCGGTGCCTCGGTCCCTGGACCCCGCCTTCCGGGTACCCCATCTCCTTGGAGCCCACGTCCCAGGCCTTGCGGTGGCCCACCACCATGATCAGTTCGATCTGTTCGTCATGGGCCAGCTTCGCCATGTTCTTCAGTTCTTCGAAGTCGCAGTAGGTAGAGCCGCTCACCGTGCAGATGGCCCTGTGAATGGGAATCTTGCGCTTCTTCGCCTCGTCCACCATGGCGACCATGTTGGAATACCGTTCAACCCCGGCGATCTCGATGCGGTAGTTCGCCCCGTCGGGGAAACTCTTCTTCGAGGTGGGCAGATCCCACCCATCCCTGCCGGGGATTCCCGTTTTCTCCATGAAGGCCTGTATCTCCTTCAGGTGCTTTGCCTTGAACATATCGTTCAACCTCCTTCTCGATTTTTTTGTCGCTGTTTTTTTGTCGACACTTTATGCCGCCGGATATACGCTTTTCCGGAAATAGAAAAAGTTCAGATCACCGTTTCACTGCCGTAGAGCGAGAGAATGTGTCTGCGAAGGTAGTTTCTGGCCGCGTCCAGGTCCTTCTCCCGGAGCGCGTTCAAAATATCGTAGTGCATCGTGGCCGATTTCTCCATGTCCCGTTCGAGGATCATGTCCTGCATCATGGCCAGCCGCAACCGGTAGTAGTTGTCCGAGAGCACCTTGCAGAACCAGCGCCGGCCGGACTTTTTCCAGATGTAGCCGTGAAATTCGAGGTCCTTCGTGGTGAAGGCGGTTGACTTGGCGAGCTCGCTCTCCTCAGTCGAGCGGGACACCTGCACCATCTCGTCGATGATAGATTCAAGGATGGAGAAGTCGCGTGCGTCGAGCATGTTTCCGTTCACGACCGTCTCGAAGATGTAGGCCTCGCACATGCAGCGGAGTTCGAGAATCTCGATCATGTCCTTGTGGTCGAAGGCCGCCACGTACGTCCCCTTGCGGGGGATGATCTCCACGATGCCCTGAGTCTCAAGGTCTTTCAGGGCTTCCCTGACGGTGGCCCTGCTCACGTCGAGCTTTTCGGCGATGTCCGTCTCCAGGATGTGGTCTCCGTCCCTGAATGTATCCATGTAGAGGATGTGCCGCCTGATATAGTCGGCAACCCGTTCGCTCAGGGTGTCCTTTTCGAAAGCAACGTAGTCCATTTTGATCTCTCCGTTTCTTTCGAGGGAGAATTTTTCTTTATACTCTCTCTGTGTTTTTATTGTCGACAATCTAATGATACCTTTTCCCCTTTTCTATGTCAAGGAAAATAAGCCCCTCACCGCAGACCGCGCGCCTCTTTCAGGTTCTACGCAGTGCCTAGAAGAGGCCGGTGATGCGGCCTTTTTCGTCGATGTCTATCGACAACGCCGCAGGCTTCTTCGGCAGGCCCGGCATCGTCATGATCGATCCCGTTACCGGCACAAGAAATCCCGCTCCCGCGGACAGCCTCACTTCGCGCACCGTCACCGAGAATCCCGACGGTCGCCCCAGCAGCGCGGGGTTGTCCGAAAGCGAGTACTGCGTCTTCGCCATGCATATCAGCAACTCGTCCTTCCCAAGCTCGTGGATCTGTGCTAGGTCCTTCTCCGCCTGGTCGGTGTACGTCACTCCGGACGCCCCGTAGATATTCTTCGCGATGCGCTCTATCTTCTCCTTCGGGCTCATTCCGACTTCGTACTGGTAGACGAACTCAGACTTCTTCCCGCACGCTTCCATCACCTTGTCCGCGAGCTCGAGGCCGCCCTCGCCGCCCTTTTCCCACACTTCCGACAGGGCCACCGACGCGCCGAGCGCGTTGCACTTCTTCTCTATGAGAGCGAGCTCTTCCTCGCTGTCGGCGGGAAAACGGTTGATCGCGACGACTGCCGGAAGACCGAACGACGCGATGTTCTCGATGTGCTTCTCGAGGTTCGACATTCCCTTCTCCAGCGCGACAAGGTCTTTCTCGCCGAGTTCGCTCTTCTTCTTCCCGCCGTGCATCTTCAGCGCCCGCACTGTGGCGACGATGACGACCGCCGAGGGCTTCAGCCCGCCCAGCCGGCACTTGATGTCCAGAAACTTCTCTGCCCCGAGGTCCGCTCCGAATCCGGCTTCGGTGACGAAGTAGTCCGAGAGCTTCAAGCCCAGCCGCGTGGCCTGGATGGAGTTGCATCCGTGCGCTATGTTCGCGAACGGCCCTCCGTGGATGAACGCGGGCACTCCTTCGAGCGTCTGCACAAGGTTCGGCTTCACCGCGTCCTTCAACAGCACCGCCGCCGATCCCGACGCCCCGATCTCCCCCACTGTGACGGCCTTGCCGTCGTACGTGTAGCCGACGACGATCTTTGCGATACGCGTCTTCAGGTCCATGAGGTCGGTCGACAGGCACAATATGGCCATGATCTCCGATGCCACGGTGATGTCGAACCCGCTTTCGCGCGGTACGCCGTTTGCCCTGCCTCCAAGACCGACGATGACGCTCCGAAGCGCTCGTTCGTTGAGGTCCATCACCCGTCTCCAGACGACTCTCCGCGGATCGAGATTCAGCTCGTTGCCCTGCTGGATGTGGTTGTCCACCATCGCCGATATCAGGTTGTGCGCCGTGGTGATCGCATGAAGGTCGCCCGTGAAGTGGAGGTTGATGTCCTCCATGGGGATGACCTGGCTGTAGCCGCCTCCGGCCGCCCCTCCCTTGATACCGAAGCTGGGGCCCAAGGACGGTTCGCGGATGGCGAGGCTCGTCTTCTTCCCCCGCTTCGCCAGTGCCTGGGCCAGTCCCACGGTGGTGGTGGTCTTCCCCTCGCCCGCGGGCGTCGGCGTTATCGCCGTCACCAATATCAGCTTCCCGTCAGGGTTCCCCTTCACTCGCTCCCATACTTCCGGCGATACCTTCGCTTTGTATCTCCCATACTGCTCAAGCTCCGCCTCTCCTATTCCAAGCTTCTCAGCTATCTCCGCTATCGACCTCAGTTTCGCTCCCTGCGCTATCTCTATGTCGCTCGGCACATGCATTCCTTCTCATTCCTCCTAAAAAACATCAGCACCAGCCGCGAAGCAGCATGGCCGAACGTATTTTCCCGATAGCGTTGATCCAGGCTCCGAGCCTCATGGAGACGCCCTTTTCAACCGCTTTCTCCCGGGCCTCACGGTATGCGGCCAGAATACGGCTGTTCAGACGCTGCTCCACCTCTTCAAGACTCCACCAGTTGCTGCTCAGCCCCTGGGTTCTCTCGAAGTCGCACACTATGGCGCCGCCGCTGTTCGCCACCACATCGGGGATGACGACGATGCCTCTCGAAGAGAGGAGCGTATCCGCACCCGGAGTGGTGGGGCCGTTCGCCGCCTCGACCACTATACTCGCGGAGATCCGCCCTGCGTTCTCCTCGGTGATGACGTCCTGCACGGCCGCGGGAATGAGAATATCGCACTCCGTTTCGAGAATGCTGCCGGCATCCGCAGGCTCTCCTCCGGAGAATCCCGCAACCGAGCCTGTTTCGGCCGTATGGGCGACAAGCGCGGGGATATCCAGCCCCCCGCTGTTCTTCACCGCCCCGCCGATATCGGAGACGGCGACGATCGCGTACCCCAGCTCGAAAAGCTTGCACGCCGCGACGGACCCCACTTGGCCGAAACCCTGTATCGCGACGCGAAGGCCCTCGGACTCCAGTCCTTGTTCTTTGGCGGCCTCCGCAGCGCAGCGCGCCACCCCCCACCCCGTAGCCTCATAGCCGCCGCGGGAGCCCCCCAGTTCGAAGGGTTTATCGTTGATCGCCGCCAGGGAATGGTTCCCTGTGATCTGCTCGTACTCGTCGAGCATCCACGCCATAGCCTGCGTACCCGTGCCGATATCCGCGCCGGGAACGTCGGCGAACGCCCCTTTCGGTTCGAGCCTTCTGATGAATCCGCGGATAAGGCGCTCGTACTCTCCTTCGCTCATGGCGGAAGGATCGGCCTTGATGCCGCCCTTTCCTCCCCCCGCCGGGATGCCTGCCACCGCGTGCTTGACGCTCATAAAGAGCGACAGGGCCTTTATCTCCTCGGGCGTCAACCGAGGGTGAACACGCGTGCCGTCCTTGGTCGGGCCGGTGGCATCCTGGTGGCGCGAACGATAGGCCGTGAAGAGCTTCTTCGATCCATCGTCCATACGGACGGGAATGGTGAACTCGGTGAACCGCATGGGGGTGGAGAGCCGCTCCAGAATCTCCGGTTCGAGATCCATGGCTTCAGCGGCTTTGGCGAGATTGAACAGCGCTTCTTCCCAGACGTTTTTCATATTCTCCTCCTTATGATTAGAACAATTGTTTCTGACGGGCGCCGGACGATGTCGCAGCGGTTACTTTGCTCCTGCGTTCTCTTTATCTTTGAGATAGTACATTCCGGGCGTATGGAAGAACTCCCTGGTCGCCGCAACAATCTCCTTGTGGAGCAGCAGAATGGCGAGCATATTGGGAAACAGAATGAGCGCAAGCGTCAGATCAAGGAACTGCCACAAAAAGGTGGCGGCTCCCATGGCGCCCACAGGTATAAGCAAAATACAGATCCAGCGGTAGACAAGAGCTGTCTTTTCTCCAAACAAAAATTCAGCCTGCTTTTCGCCGTACCAGATCAAAACGATAAGCGTGGAAAAAACGAAAAGAATAAGACAAATCGTGATCAGGATACCGCCGGCGGTGCCGAACATCTCCGTGAAGGCCAATGTAGTCAGACCGCCTCCGACAGACGTGGCGTCCGCGCTCTGCCACACTCCGGTGGAGAGAATAACAAAAGCCGTGCAGGTACAAATGACGATGGTATCTATAAAGATTTCAACAACACCCCACAACCCCTGACGAACAGGGTGATCGGTCACTGCGGCGGCATGCGCTATGGGAGCGGTTCCCAGACCGGCCTCGTTGGAGTACAGCCCCCTGGCCACACCCCAGCGAACAGCCAGAGCGATACTGGAACCGGCGAATCCCCCGATGGCGGACATCGGCGCGAAGGCGTATTCAAAGATCATCGCGAGCATGTCGGGAATCCGGGCATAATTGAGAACCACTATTATCAGCGAAGCGAAAATATAGATCGTGGCCATGAACGGAACCAACTTTTCCGTGAACTTTCCGAGGCGTTTCACGCCGCCGATGACAACGATTCCCGAAAGGAGCATGACGACGATGCCCGAAACAAGCGGCGGAATATTCATGGATGCTTGCGCCGAACCGGCCAGAGCGTTGGCCTGGGTCATCGAACTGATGGCGACCTCCAGCATCAGACTGAGTGCGAAGATGCCAGCCAGCCATTTCATGTTCAGTCCCTTGCTCATATAGTGAGCCGGACCGCCTACATACTCGCCGAGAGCGTTCTTCGTGCGGTATTTTATGGCAAGAATAACTTCACTGTATTTTAACGACATTCCCAGCAGGGCGATCATCCACATCCAGAAGATAGCGCCGGGTCCGCCGAACACAATGGCGACCGGCACGCCGACGATATTACCAGCGCCGACGGTACAGGCAACAGCCGAAGTTAATGCCTGAAAGGCGGAAAGAGTCCCCTCTCCCTCATCTGATTTTTTTTTGCTGAACATTTTCCCGAGAGTAGCACTCAGAATATAGAAAAAATACCGGAACTGAAAAAAACCGAGTCGAAAGGTCATGAAGACGCCGCCGACAGCGAGCAGAATCAGAATGGGAGGACCCCAAAGCCACCCGGAAATACTGATAATCGCATCGAGCACATGTTGCATAACGCCACACCCTTTCTTTGCCGGATTTTTCGGGACGTGAAACCGAGGACGCCTCAAAAGCCGAAAACCGCTACTCAGAATGCTCGAACGAATACTGCTTCCTTTTTTCCTCTGCGAACCCTTCCTCTTGCCCCCCGGTTCGCTCTGAAATGCTTCTACGAATTACAGATCGCCTCATTCAGATACTCCAGCGCCAACCGCACATGCATCTCCACGCCAAGGGGAAGCGAATCCTCGTCGATATCGAACCGGGGATGATGATGAGCAATATTCGTTCCCTTGCTTTCGTTACCAGTGCCGATAAAATAAAAAACACCGGGAATTCTACTGGAAAATTCGGCAAAATCATCGCCAAGCATGACGCTGAGATCGCGAGTCCGCACGTTCCCACTTCCCACGACCTTCTCCGCAACGTTCATCGCGAGTTCGGACATCTCTTCATTGTTATTCAGTAGGGTGTTGCCACAGCGAAACGCCACGTCGCAGGTACATCTGTAGAGACGGCAGACGCCTTCGACCAGCTCCGAAAACCTCCGGCGAACCTCTTCGTCGCCGTCGTGAAGACAACGGATAGATCCTTCCATCTCCAACGTTTCCGGAACGACGATCGCCTTGACACCGGCGTGGAGGGTACACACAGAGATCACGGTAGGACGTAGGGAATCAAACTCCAGCGTGTGCAACGTCTTTATGGCCTCCAGCACATGGGATGCCGCGTCGATAGGGTTAACGGCAGCGTGCGGAGCTCCTCCGTGCCCTCCTTTGCCGCAAATCGTCAATTTGAAGTAGTAGCTCGACGCCATAAGCGGGCCGGAACTTACTCCGATCACTCCGGTCGGCAGAAGAGACCACAAATGCGCTCCGCAGACCGCATCCGGGCGGGGATTTTCCAACGCCCCATCCTCGATCATCCGCTCGGCTCCCGCCTCCTCCTCGTTGGGCTGGAAGAGAAAGACGATTGCTCCAGGAAACTCTTCGCGATGTCCAGCAAGAATACGTGCGGCAACCATCAGCATGGCAGTGTGCCCGTCGTGTCCGCATGCGTGCATCACACCGGGTTCGAGCGAACGGAACGGCAGACCCGTCGCTTCTTCTATGGGAAGAGCGTCCATATCGCACCGTAGAAGGATTGTCTTTCCCGGACCACTACCCCGCAACACACCGACAACTCCGGTTCCGGCACATCGGCGTACTTCGAGCCCCAAGTCCCCGAGGTGTTCCTCGACGATGCGGGAGGTACGGAATTCGCGAAAACCCAGCTCCGGATGGGCGTGAAAATCCCGTCGCAGACGGAGAAGCTCCTCATGGGATTTTCGGATTTCGTCCTTTATATCCATCGTTCGTTTTTTCCACGATTCATTATTCATTCTCCCTTTTATTTCACAAAAAGCTTACGCTCGAAGTTCAGGAAGAGCTCGCATCCGTTTTCGGTGACGACGAGCGGCTCGCTGCACTCGAAGCCGAACTCCTTCAGCCAGATACCCGGCATGAAGTGGATGCACATCCCGGGCTGGAGGATGGTAGTGTCCGCAGGACGCAGGCTCAGGGTCTGCTCTCCCCAGTCGGGCGGGTAGTTCAGACCGAAGGAGTAGCCCACCCTCGAGGGCTTGTTCACTCCCGTTCCGGCGATGGATTCTCTCCATTTCGCCTCCACCTCTTCGGCGGTGACGCCGGGACGGATGAAGGCCACCGTTTCGTTCAGTCCCCCGATGACGGCGTCGGCTATTTTCTGCAGTTCGGGGCGAGGTTCGCCAAGGAACAGGGTGCGGGAAATGGGGCAGTGATAGTGGTGACGTGCTCCCGCCAGCTCAAGGAGAACGATGTCCCCTTTTTCGTACCTTCGGTCGGTGCACCAGGTGAGATGGGCCGAAGATGTCCGTTCGGCGGAAGGCATGATGGGGCAGAGAGATGTGTAGTCTCCGCCGAATTCCGGTGTTCCGCTGATCTGGGCCTTGTAGATCTCTCCGGCGGCGTCGTTCTCCCTCACCCCGGGGGCGATGGTCTCCAGGGCTGTGTTCATCACCTTTTCCGCTATCCTGGCCGCATGGCGGATATGGTCGATCTCCGCTTCCGACTTGATCCTCCGCACTAGGTTCACCACCAGGGTGCCGTCTTTTACTACCGCGCCGGGGAGGTTTCTCTCGAGGACCCGGAACCCCTCGGCCGTGAAGTAGTACCCTTCCATTTCCACGCCGATGTGACGCCTGTCCCAGCCCCGTTCCTTCAGGATGCCCGAAACGAAGTCCATGGGGTGGCGGAGCTTCGACATGACGTAGTTGTCAGGGTAGCCCAGGATGTCCTCCTCACGGAGGGAGGTGAGGAGCCGGGCGGCGTTGCTGTCCTGCTCGCGGCCGAACCAGAGAGGCTCGTCGTGGTCAAGGGCGACGATGAGCCCCTGGTGGACGTAAAAAGACCACCCGTCGAAACCGGTGAGATAGTTCATGTTCGCCGGGTGGGACACGATAAGAACTTCCACGCCATGTTCGTGCATCCGCTCCTTGGTCTTCCGGAGGCGTTCCCCGTATTCCTGAGCCGAAAAAACAGCCATGGTGTTACCGTCCTTTCCGAATGAATTTTTATGTCGCGTGTCGACAAAAAAACTATACTCTCCGGTCTTTTTTCTGTCAATAAGCGGAATAGAACAATTTTTCTGATTCTATTTTTGCTTATTCTCTCTTACGGTGATAGAGAGGCTTGTTCATGTCAAAAGACGGGAAAAATCCTCAATCCACACCCCAGCGGGGAGCGTCACCCATGCGCGCTTGGGCGGGAGGTGCAGATTGTCGTTCGTGACAGCTGCCCATGCGAGTCCCGCGGCTCCCTTCGTTTGCCGGTTGCCTGCTTGTGAAACCGACATCCATGTCGGTTCCTCGCCCCCGGGGAGGGAGAATTCACCTTATGCCCGGCGGACACCTCCTCTGCCTGAAAAAACCTGCGGATCTAGGACTGTCTCCTAACATTGTGATAAAATAGTCTCCACACACGAGTAAACCCAAATCCACAGGCAGCGGGGAGCGTCACCCATGCGCGCTTGGGCGGGAGGTGCAGATTGTCGTTCGTGACAGCTGCCCATGCGAGTCCCGCGGCTCCCTTCGTTTGCCGGTTGCCTGCTTGTGAAGCCGACATCCATGTCGGTTCCTCGCCCCCGGGGCCGCCCCAAGGGGGGTATCTCTTCGCCCCCGGGGAGGCGAATTCACCTTATGCCCGGCGACACTCCCTCTGCCTGAAAAATTAGCGGATTTAGGGTAAATGTTTCTTACTCTACCGCAGAGAACGAAAAGCAAGTTCTTAAGGTGGAGTATGGTTGATAATCTGATAATAAGGAGGAAAATCACAATGAGTTGTGAAAGATTAAAAGGTCGTATAGCCCTTATCACAGGGGGCGGTCGCGGGATCGGCAAGGCTATGGCGAAGCGCCTTTATCAGGAAAAGGCCAATATTGTAATCTGCGGTACTACGGAGGACGTCTTAAAGCAAGCGGCCGAAGAGATTGCAACGGAAGATCGCGAGGTATTGCCGATTGTGTGCGATGTTTCGGACGCCAATCAGATAAAAGCGATGGTGGGTAAAGCGCGTGAGCGCTTCGGCAAGGTTGACATCCTTGTTAACAATGCGGCCGTCATGCTGCGCCATATAGGATTTGAGCGGGCTGTGCGGCCGTTTTATGAATTGGACGAAGCCGATTGGGACAGAGTCATGGCTGTAAACGTCAAAGGGATGTGGATGTGCTCACGTGAGGTCTTCCCGGACATGCGTTCGCAAAATTGGGGCCGCATCATAAATATGGCCTCTGACACGGTTTATATGGGACGTGGCAACGGTCTTCAATACATCACTTCCAAAGCAGCAGTCGTCGGCCTCACACGGGCGCTTGCCTTCGAAGCGGGGAAATTTGGCAACATTACAGTGAATGCAATCTGTCCCGGGTTGACGCAAAGCGAAACGGTTCAGGAGCATGACTTTAAGCAGATGAGTGAGGAATTGGCAAAAAATTCTGCCATCCAAAGGCTTGAATACCCTGAGGATTTAGTGGGAACGGCGGCTTGGCTTGCCTCCGATGACGCTGCCTTTGTAACGGGGCAAGCGATAAGCGTCTCCGGGGGCTTGAGCCTGCATTAAACGAGCAAGGGATCTGGGGGCAGGCCTACACTTTTGACTGAATCTAAATGGATAGATCCTGTCGCATAGCCGGTCGAGCATATCCATGGGGAGATGAAGGCATATGAAGATATTGTGCATATCGGGAAGCCCGAGGGGTGAAAATAGCGACACATTTAGACTCGCTAAAGAGACAGTTGCGGGGATCACTACCGCGGAGCCAGGTGTTTCCGTAGAATACATACACCTCGGGAGACTAAGGATCGAATTCTGCACGGGATGCAGCGCCTGTCACAGGAAACTCCTCTTTTGCCCGCTGAAAGACGACATTGCGCCGGTGCTGCGCTCTATGAGGGAGGCGGAGGCGATCATCTTTGCGTCGCCTGTCTACATAAACCACGTGACGGCACAACTCAAGGCGCTCCTGGACCGCTCAAGTCCGTTCATCCATTGTCAAATGTTAACCGGTAAATATGGAGCGGCTCTTGCCGCTTCCGGAGGCGGTCCTCATGCTATGGTCTTGGACTACTTAAAGGAATATCTCGTAAGTTGTGGCGTCCAATATGTGGGCGGCGTCTCCGGCCCGATGTCTCGCTTCAATGCAATGAAGGAGGAAGCAAAGACCTTAGGGGTCGACCTCGCCAAAGCAGTAAAGGAAAATATAGCATATCCCAACCAGCTGTCCACGATAGAAAAGCAGCGGGAATTCTTCAAGGGCGTAATCTCTTCCAGGAAAGAAGAATGGAAGGACGAATATGAATATTGGAAAGAAAAGGGATGGATTTGAGAGCCCGATCATCTTAAAATATGATTATTTTATCAAGGGAGGGAAAGGGTTATGAAGAAAAAGATTGTGATTCTCGCAGTGTTGTCGGCCGCATATCTTATCGCCTCAAGCGTTGCTTATGCGACAACCGATGGGAGTGACAAAGCCATGAGAACAGAAGTCTTCGAATACCGTGACGGGAATGTGGTCTGCGAAGGGTATATCGTATATGACGAGACAATAAAGGAAAAGCGCCCAGGGGTGCTCGTGGTGCACGAGTGGACGGGGCTTGGCGAGTACGAGAAAAGGCGTGCCAAAGAGATCGCTGAGATGGGATACGTGGCCCTGGCAGCTGATATATACGGCAAAGGCGTAAGGGCACATACTGCAGAAGAGGCTTCAAGCCTCGCTACCAAATTCCGCTCCGATACCGCAATGCTGCGTTCTCGCGCTAACGCAGCATTGGAGGCTCTGAAGAGCCATCCGCTCGTAGATCCCAAGAGGGTGGCGGCCATAGGCTACTGCTTCGGAGGCGGAACGGTCTTAGAGCTCGCCAGGAGCGGTGCAGAACTGGCCGGTGTTGTGAGCTTCCACGGAAATCTGGACACGCCAAACCCTGAAGACGCCAAAAACATAAATTGCAAAGTGCTCGTTCTCCACGGAGCGGACGATTCTCTCGTCCCACAGGAGCACGTTTTGGCATTCCAGGATGAGATGCGAGGCAGCGGCGTCGACTGGCAGATGATTTTTTACGGCGGAGCAGTCCACAGCTTCACCAATCCAGCTTCCGGCAACGACCCGTCGAAGGGAGTAGCGTATAACGAGCGGGCAGACCGCAGATCTTGGGGGGCGATGAAGTCCTTCTTCGCCGAGCTCTTCGAGATCCGATAAGAGCGGAGGAAAATATGAACATAATAGATACCATGAAATCGCGCTTTACCTGCCGTGCTTTTACCTCTGAACCAATAGACAATGAGACAATTCTTTCGATTGTTGAGGCTGCGCGGTGGGCTCCTTCCTGGGGCAACACCCAGCCCTGGGAGATATTCGTGGCCAATGGCGAGTCAACTGACAGACTGCGGAAGGCCTATTCTGAGAGATTATCCAATGGTGTGCCCGTAAACCCTGATATCACCAGGCCGCTTCCGAAGGACTGGCCCCCGGCACTGAAAGAAAGAAGTGAGAAATTAATGCATGATCTCGCAGAGTTCCTGGGACTTGACCGCAATGGCCGGAATGTTATGCGCGATCTCATGGTTCGGAACTTCCTTTTTTTCGATGCCCCTGCCGTGATCTTCCTTTGCATGGACCGTTCCCTGACACCCTGGTCCTTGTTCGATCTGGGTGCCGTATCGCAAAGCATTATGCTTATAGCATGCGAATACGGGCTGGGTACAGCGGTGGCGGTCCAGTTCGCATCGTATCCTGATTTGGTCCGCCAGGAACTTGGTATTCCAGAGAACCTGTCTGTGTGCATCGGCATAGCAATCGGCAAGATTGATACGACCAGTCCACAAAACGCATTCAGAGCTACCCGCAGGGCAGTTAATGAGGTTGTGAGGATCAAGGGGTAGGTTGGAGAGATCTATTGGGAAATATGAATCATAGCTGTTTAGGGATAATCGGGAGGAGGAGTATATATGAAATCGAAGGTCTATCAGATAACTGCACAATCCAAGTCTTTCACCTATGACTCGGGGCTGATGGGTAAATTCGAAAACTTCCTGGGGCGGTTCGATCTCGGAAAATACATCCCTGAAGATGAGCTTGTTCCATTGAAGATGCACCTCGGCAATAATGGTGCCTTCAAAACCATCCGCCCCCAGTTTGTCAAGAAGGTGGTCGATGCAGTAAAAAAGGTACCTGCCAAACCCTTTGTCACTGATTCGGTGAGGGTTCCCGGCTATGAATATCTGGAGATTGCCAAAGATGCCGGATATACGCACCTGACACTCGGCGCGCCCGTGATCATGGCAGACGGGATCTTCGGGAACGATTCCATCAAGGTGGATGCCGGAGAGATTTTAGGTGAGACGGCCATCGCTTCTGCCATTCACGATGCCAAAGCAATGGTCGTGCTGACCCATGTAAAAGGGCATATCCAGGCTGTGCTGGGAGGGGCCATCAAAAACATATCCATGGGCGGTATATCTGCAGCCCCGCGGGACGGCGACTGGCACCAGGGAAGGGGAAAGATGCATTTTCTCATGGGGGAGACCATGCAATGGGATGAGACAAAATGCACCTTATGTTTCAATTGCATGAATATATGCCCTATCGGAGCAATTACCTTCCCGGACAATGTCTACACTGTCGACAAAGACAAGTGCTGGCGCTGCGGGAGATGCGCACGGGTATGCCCGATGGAGGCCATCGACGTCCCGGTATCGCATGAGCTCTTCATGAAAGCCGTTGCAGAAGGGGCGAGTGCGGTTCTGAAAACATTTGAGCCGGGAAGGGTTGTGTACGTAAATTTCCTTCTTGAGATGCAGCCTGAGTGTGACTGCATGCCCCTTGCCGATCCGCCCGTAGCCCAGGATCAGGGAATATTGATCTCCGATGACCCTGTTGCCATCGATACGGCGACCCTGGACATATTGAGCAAAGTAAGTCCCCTGCCTGACTCAAGGGCTTCAGACCTTGTTCCCAAGGACGGGTGGGATATCTTCAGCCTTCTCCACAAAAAAGATGCCAGGCTGCAGATTGCGGAAGCTGAAAAGCTTGGCCTCGGCAATTCGGAATACGAGTTGGAGGTTGTTGGGTAGCCAGAATAAAACTGTGTCCATGGATAATCTCTGAAATCAGAAATCTGGGGACAGACAGCATACTGGTTTTTGAGATTAAAAACTTGACGATATCGTAAAAAGTAAAAAATTGCCGTTTCTCCTAAATCCGCTAATTTTTCAGGCAGAGGGAGCGTCGCCGGACATAAGGTGA
>NZ_JAESIH010000026.1 GCF_016756745.1 Aminivibrio sp. | reverse complement strand
TTCCAGCAGGGCCATGACGCCGGCGTAGTGTCCCTCTCTCAGGAAGCCCTCCCGGTCCAGGGCGTCCCGGAGGGCGGGAACGAACTCCTCCGGGAGGTAGACCTCCACTTTCAGATATTCCGGCATTCTATTCCTCCTCTACAGGCAGGGCCTTTGTGAGCTCCGGTATGAAGGAGACGGAGACGGCCTCTCCTTCGGCGAAGATATGCCGGGCGTCGGGGTTGTCCACCTGGACGAGGATTTCGCCCATCTCCGTGGCGACGAAGGATTCAATGCTGTGCCCGAGGTAGACGTTGGTGGTCACCCGCCCGTCCAGGATACCCTCTCCCGGGGGGAGGAGGGTGAGCGATTCCGGGCGGCACATGACAAGGGCGGAATCCCCGGCCCTGATATCCGGGGAGAAGCGGGGGAGAGTGAAGATTCTCCCCCGTACCCTGACGGTACAGTTCTCATCCACACCCGCCACCTCGGCGGGGAGAAAGGCCACTTTGCCGATGAATCCCGCCACGAAGGCGCTCGCTGGATCGCGGTAGACCTGGTGGGGCGATCCGGTCTGCACGATCTTCCCCTTGTTCATGACGATGATCCTGTCGGAGAGGCTCATGGCCTCCACCCGGTCGTGGGTCACGTAGGCGGCGGTGATGCCGAGGGATTTCTGGATGCGGCGGATCTCCACCCGCATCTGCTCCCGGAGCAGGGCGTCCAGGTTCGACAGAGGCTCGTCCAGCAGAAGGACTGCCGGTTCCACGATGAGGGACCGGGCCAGGGCGACACGCTGCTGCTGTCCGCCGGAGAGCCTGGAGGGTGGGCGCTTGGCAAGGGTGTCGAGGCCCACCATGCCGAGAAAGCGCATGACCTTCTCGCTTATCTCCTTCTTCGGCATCTTTCTGAGCCGGAGACCGTAGGCCACGTTGTCGAAGACGTTCATGTGGGGAAAGAGGCCGTAGCTCTGGAAGACCATGGCGGTATCCCGCTTGTTGGGGGGGAGGTCGGTGATGTCCTCGCTCCCAATGAGGACCCTGCCCCTGGTGGGCAGCTCGAACCCTGCGATCATGCGCAGCGTGGTGGTCTTGCCGCACCCCGAGGGTCCGAGAAGGGTGACCAGTTCGCCGGGGGCTATGACGAAGTCCGCCTGCTCCACGGCGGTGATTTCCTTTCCTGACTGGGGATCCTGGAACACCTTCCACACGTTTTTAAGGGTGACTGATTTCGACATGTTGTCCATGGGTTGTCCCACCTCAGATGCTCATGGTCTTTGCGAGATTTTCATTTTTCCGGACCAGCAGGCGGAGAAGCCCGAAGGTCAGAAGGACGATCACGATGAGCGTCGTCGCGAGGACGCTCGCCAGGCCGAACCGCAGGTTCTCGGAGAAGTTGTAGATGAGAACGGTCAGGTGGTACCACTTGGCGGAGATGAGGAAGATGACCGCGCTTACCGCCGTCATGGACCGGACGAAGGTGTAGGAGAGGCTGGAGATGAAGGCCGGCCGTATCAGCGGGAGGACGATGGTGCGGAACACCGTGGGGGTGTCCGCGCCGAGGTCCGAGGCGGCCTCCTCGATGGCCGGGTCGATCTGCTTCAGGGAGGCAAGCCCTCCCTCCACGCCCACGGGAAGTTCCCTGATGACGTAGTTGATGACGATGATTGCCGCAGTGCCCACAAGGATGAGAGGCGCCTTGTTGAAGGCCAGGATGTAGCTGATGCCTATCAGTGTGCCGGGAAGGGCGAAGGGGGTCAGGATGAGCATGTCGAGCACCCGCTTGCAGGGAAAGTTCTTCCTGGCCAGCACGAGGGCGGCGATCATGGCCAGGATGCCCGCTATGGGCGTGGCGGCTCCGGCGAGGGTCATGGTGTCCAGGAGCACCCTCCATCCCCGTTCGAAGGCCTCCCTGAAGTTCGCCAGGGTGAAGGTATAGTCAATGCCCCAGTTCTTTACGAAGCACCCGGCGACGATGGTTCCGTAGAGGCTGAAGAGGAAGAGGACGATGAGGACCATCAGGGTGACGAGAATCCGCTTCACCCCGGGCGACACGAGCTCAGTCATGCGGCCGGAGGGTTTCCCCGTGACGGTGACGTAGGATTTGCGGCTCACCCAGTACCTTTGGGCCAGAAAGGCCGACAGCGTGGGCAGGAGAAGCAGCAGGGAGAGGGCCGCCCCGTGGCCGAGGCGGTTCATCCCAGTGACCTCCATGTAGGATTCCACGGAAAGCACCCGGAAACTTCCGGAGAGGATCAGGGGGTTCGCGAAATCCGCCAGGGAGTTGGTGAACACCAGGAGCCAGGAGCTGAGTAAACCGGGCACCGAGAGGGGAAGAGTCACCGTTTTGAAGGTTTCCCATCGGGTGGCCCGGAGGTTCAGCGCCGCATCCTCCAGGGTGGAGTCAATGGCCTCGAGAATGCCCACCATGGTGAGGAAGGCGATGGGGAACATCCCCATGGTCTGGACCAGTGTCAGCCCCCCGAGACCGTAGATGCTGAAGTTCTCCAGGCCGAGGATTTGTTTCGTTATAAGGCCGTTGTTGCCGAAGAGCAGAATGATGGAGAGGGTGAGGGAAAAGGGGGGCGAGATGATAGGCAGGGTCGCCATGGCGGAGAAGAATTTCTTCCCCCGGACTTTTGTCCTCGAGATGACGAAGGCGAAGAGAAAACCAACTATCGTGGAAGCGGTGGCGGTGAAGACCCCCAGGGTGATGCTGCCCTTCAGGGCGGTGACGTATTGCCTGGTGGTGAGGATTGATTTCCACGTTTCGAGGGAGAATTTTCCGTCTTTGAGAAATGTCAGCCGGACCGCCTCGACGAGGGGATAGGCGACGAACACCCCCACGATGATGAACAGCCCGAGAATGACATAACCGGTGATGGGGTCCCTGCTGTAGCTCGCCACGGCGAACACGGCAGCGAAGAGGACCAGGGCGAGAAGAAAGAGTCCCCGCAGAAGGGAAAGGAACCGGTCGAAGCTTCCAGGAGAGAAGAAAAAGACGGCCGTTCCGGTGACGTCTCCTGTTTCGCCGTCATGGGCGGGGGCGAAAAGAACCCGCCGCTCCTCCCCCTCAAGAAGGAACCTCTGGGCGGGCAGGTAGATTTCGTCGTACAGGGCGCTCTCTATTCCCTTGACGAAATCAGGGTCATTCCCGCGGCGGGCGAAGAAGTCCCCGAGAGCGGGGGTGGGGGTGAAGACCTTCATGCCTCCCTCGTCCTCCGGAAAACCCCTGAGAAAGAGAAGCTCGAATTCCCTGGACGGGCCGCTTATCCTGCGGATCCAGCCGTCAATGGCCTCGTCCTTCGAGGGGACCGAGCCCATGGCGATCTCGGCGGACCTTTTGTAGTGGTTTTCCGCGATAGTGCCGAAAGAGCCGGCCAGAGCGCTGTACATCCAGAAGAGCAGGGCGGCGAAGAGCACAACGGAGAGGGCCGGAGAGAAAAACTTTCTGGAAGGAATGGTCATCTCCTCCTTTTCCGGTGAAAGAATGAAGGGGTCCTGAGCAGGACCCCTTCCAGTTTCACGATTGCAGGCGCTCTTTACCTGGAAGCGCCGATTTCCTT